>JAJSAJ010000268.1 GCA_024274855.1 Planctomycetota bacterium
CCAACCGCCACCACCGATCCAACTTCACCTCCCAGGTTTTGCACCACCTGACCCTATCTGGTATACTCCTTCTGAGTAAGGTGTCCCCGCCCGTCGCGGCGCCGCCAAACTTCAACGCACGATCTATGCCTGCACCTCCTGCACCTCCTGTGCCTCCATAGATCGCAATTCGTTATCCGCCTAACCCGTAGATCACTTGAAAACCTAATGGCTTCATCCGTTTACCTCGAAACTACGATTCCCAGCTATCTTACCGCCTGGCGTAGTCCTGAGCTGTCGATGGCAGCCAAACAACAGACCACGCGGCAGTGGTGGGACGAGCGGCGCCAGCACTTTGACGTCTACATCTCCGACGCGGTGCTGCTCGAAGCTTCCGGCGGTGATCCTGATGCCGCAAGACGGCGGCTTGACATTCTGGACGGAATCCCCGTGCTCAACCCGCTGCCCGAAGCCGATGAAATCGCTTTGGCATTGGTCGATCGCCTTGCTCTTCCAGATCGCGCTTTGGCTGATTCTGCTCACATTGCCATCTGTGTCGTTCACGGCATAGACTACTTGCTCACATGGAATTGCACGCACATTGCCAATGCGACGTACCAGCCTATTATTAATGGTGTGTGCGACGATTTTGGTTATGCGATGCCCGTAATCTGCACTCCCGATCAACTCATGGGGGATGACAATGACTCTTGATCCAATCCTCTCAGAGGTTCGGCGTGTTCGCGAAGAATATGCTCAACAATTCAATGGCGATGTGCACGCGATGATGGATGATTTGCGTCGTCGGCATGCCGAGTCCGATCGGCAATCCGTATCACGGGAACCGAAGGTCCGCCGCAAAAAGGAATCTCCTGTCGTCAAGCCGAAACAGCGGATAACAAGACGCTGAACCGGAGCGGCGAATCCGGTCGAATTTGAAGTCAAAGTGTAATCTCGCCGCCCGGTTACGCTGGCCGTTCTGTGCCGCGACACGTCAGCTCAAATTCTCCTAGGAGGCGAATCATGAGACAACCCGACCAGACGGCAAGCACACCTCGGCGGCTGCCCCGGATAGCGGCCGTGGCTTCTTTCGTTCTGGCTGCGTGCAGCGTTCTAGCTGCCTTGTGGGCCACTGCCGACCGCGACTGGGAACAGTCGTGGGAGGATAGAGTCCGTGTGGAAACACCACTGGGTGCCAGCAAGAATTACGTTATGGCTTGGATCGGTCAGAATTGTGAGTACTTGCCACACGCTAGTCCAAAACCATGCCTAGACAACCTTGGCAACATTCCCATGGTCCAGCTCGCCGGCATCGACGAAACGGCCGCGTCATCGTACGTAATGATAACCGTTCGGCGGAACGACGTCGCGGCGGGCGAAACGGACCACATGAGAATTTACTATTTCTTCGGTGACGAAGACCGAGTGATCGGGCATTACTATCTACCCTTCCACGAACTAGCTCAGTTTGAACGCGCGTACAAGTTGCTGGCGAGTCCGACAGACATTCTCAATGACCGCGACGACAGAACTATCGCGTGCACCGGAGTCGCCGATCCGATCGGAACCCAATGGATGCGTTAGTGGCGGCGGCCCGGTTAGCTTGGTCGTTGAACTTAAGCGGCTCTGCTCGTTGTTAGTTCTGGGTTGGGTGTTGGCGTTCTGATGGGCTTGGATGCGATCCGGCATGCTGCTTTCTTTCGTGTGCTTTGATTTGATCCCAGG
>JAJSAJ010000269.1 GCA_024274855.1 Planctomycetota bacterium
AAACCACGGCTGGGGCGCCCGCTTGAAGTTCCCAACCGTGTCGTCGAACCACAGGACACCGAGTGGTGCTTTCACGCTCGCGTCGGGACTGCGCCAACCGCCCGTATAGTTACACGACCCGAGCAATGGGCCGACGCGTGTAAGAACCGTCATTCCCTCGACTTGCGTCACTTGCGCGTTTTCCAAACGAGCATCTCGCACAATGCGGCGCAGACGGCTTGCCTGGTCATCGGACAGCCTCAGACACGCCTGGCCCCCGTAGGGCCGTAGAGTCCGAAACAGAGCGCCCACAAACTCGTCGCTCAGCTTCCCGCCGATCGCATCCAAACGGTCTACCAGGACCAGCGTTGCCATATACGGAGGGAACTGTTGCTGGTGTGGTACTCCAACAAGCAAGGAAACACGCTCACCATAAACACCAGCCGCATCGAACGAGTGGCGAAGTTGTGAGATCTTCTTTGCGTCCGGATCGACGCCAACAATCTTGAATTCGGTTCTCCCAAGCAGCTCGTCGATCGGAAACTCATTTTCCACACCCCACAAGAGACAATAGCCGTGACGGGATCGCGTCGTACGTAGAAACTCTTCCGCTCGTTCCGTTTTGGGCCCCTTAGGTGCCTGGCGTGCCAGGACGGGCAAGGCGTACGATTTCGGCGTGATCTTCTTCGAACCGAAACAATACAGATTCCCTTCACGTGTGACGACGAAAAGCCGATTGTCAGCAGCCAACATGCTGTGAATTTTACCCGTAACACCGGCCACCTTGTCACTGAACTTGCATGTCTTCGAACCGACGTGGATTGTTGTTCGTATTCCCTTTCGCCCGGGTCCTTGATATTGGCGATCTTCATGGCGGTCGGAATCGACATCGGCATCCGAAACCACGACCTGCGACTTGGGAGGCAAAAGACCGCGCCGGCGGGCTCGATCTTCCGCCGAGAACCAACCGCCCGGATAACGAGGCTTCTTCGGTAACGCAAACGAAATCAGCTTGCCCGTTTTTCGATCCAGACGGGCGGGCATGGCCGAGCCGCACGGCACAATTAACTCGTCGTCCACAACCAGCAGGTATCCCTGTGGCGTCAAACCGCCAAACGCCTCGGCCCCGTGTGGATGCTGGCCATAGAGACAGCCGGTTCGATCATTCAACCAGACAACTCGGCCATCGGAGGCATTCAATGCATACATAAAAACGCCTTCGGATGGCCACACACCCGCGGCAAAGTAGACGATCCCATCCACCAGCACGGGCCCACCACGCACCGGCCAGACCGAAATCAGCCGCCCGTTACCCAATAACTTGCGATCTGATGGAACCGCTTGAAATCTCCACACAACCGATCCCGTTGCCCCATCAAGGCAGTACAAGTGGCCATCGTCCGATCCGAAATAGACATTCCCGTTCCAAGCCACCGGAGCAAAACGAATTGGCCCGTTTGCATGGAACCGCCACTGTTCGGCACCCGTACGCGTGTCCAAAGCGATAATCGCGTCGTTTCGCGACGATGCCACAAAGAGTCTTGCTCCCGCGACGATCGGCTCATATCCCGCGTCAAACTGTAAACGATGGTTGCGAAATGCGGGCTTCAATGGCCGCATCGCACGCACCCATTGCAGATGCAACGAATCAGAAAGCGACTGAGTGGTCGAGGCGGTTCTCCCCGCATCATGTCTCCACATCGGCCAATCGTCAGATAACGCCGTCGATACCGATAATAGGGTGGAAGACAAAACCAAAGCGGTTAACACCCGTTCGGTCACTCGATTTTCTCGTTTTGGCATGATGATGTCAGGTTTGTTTCTGGGTAGCCGTTCACGCCGCTGGGGTCTGACCCCTTGGAAGCGAACCGGCGACCTACATTCCGTGAACGGTTACGTTTTTGGAAGATCGAGACAGAGCATTCGGCTTGAACACGCTCACTTGGCTTTCACTCTGATAAACGGCCGCCGAAACTGGACGGAATCGCCATGGTGCTGCAGACCGATGGGGCCTTTAGGAGGCAAGTCGGGCAAGTGGACCGCGTCGATGACTTTTTGGCCGTTGAGAACGACCGTCATTTGCTCGCCTGTCAATGTGATCAAGAAATAGTTCCACTCACCGAACGGACGGTCGGCATTTCTGATCGGGATGCATGCGCGACGAACTTCCTGGGACATCTTCCGGTCCGTGCGATACCCGTTGACTTCCCCGGACCCAAGCTCCTGGCTCCAAATATTCGCCTGGCACTTGAGTATGCCACGCATCAGAATCCCGCTGTCGCCCGCATCCAATCTGAGTCGCGTGATACGTTGGCCCTTGTTGTCTCGCAGAAAGTCGCCGTTGTAGAGCACGATAGGCTGCGGCTTCATCTCAGGCTTTGCCGACAGTCGCCATTCGACATAGAGCTCGAAGTCCCCGAAATCTCGTTTCGTCCAAAGCGTGTTTTCAGAAAACCGTTTGTGTTCACCGCGGCCATCATAATTGATGACTCCATTCTGAACGGTCCAGTGCCCCACATGCCACGGTTTGACATCCCAACCAGCCAGCGAGTCTCCGTTAAGCAACGGCTGGAAACCCCGCTCCTTCAAATAAGCATCGCTCAACATGTGGGCTGATTCTGGAACATCCTCGGCAAATGCAACGGAAGTGATGACAACAAGAACGATCAGCGGGATGCAACATCGAATCAGTGGAGACCAGGGACCATTTGCCCGGTGCCGAATAGTCGGACGCCCCATGACGTCCGATCGGGACGACCTGAAATCACGTCGTAAGACCTTTGCCCACAGTGCATGCCTGTCAGTAACTGTTGCTCTAACCATCACGAATAACCTTCTCAATACATGACGTTTCTGAATGACAAATAATACCAGCACCCACAAATCGTACTGCGACTCCACACGCATGTCAGGGTGACTTGAGCTCGATGATTGCGAAGACCGGACAGTGATCTGAGGCCATGGGTTCCTGAACCACGTTCGTACGAACAAGGTGAAATCTGCTTGAGGGTCGAAAGAGAATGTAGTCTATTCGAACCTTGGGCTCCTTTGATGGAACGGTCGGTAAAGGCGACTCGCCGATGGCGTTAGTCCAGCATTCTCGCAGTACTTTCATTGGCTCGGAGTCCTGGACCGCGTTCATGTCACCCGCGAGTATCGTCGGCGTCTTGTCCGAACCGTTCGCGAACAGGCCATTGATTGCTTTGGCTTCAGCAACACGATCTTCCGGCACGTTATGTTGAAAGTGTGTACTGACAAATCGTAACGGTTTGCCGTTGGGGCCACGTACCGTGACGGCGATAGCACCCCGCGGATAGGTCTCAAGTTCTGCTGTTGGCTGTGTGTAGGGTAACGGGTGAATAACCACATCCAGAATTGGCAGCTGGGTCAATACCGCATTACCGAACAAGCCACCCTGATAGTGCTGCGTCGGACCATAGCGAACGGCCATGCCGGTCATCCGACCCAGCCGCCTCGCCTGGTGTACACGACCGGACCGTTCCACTCCGACATCGACTTCTTGCAGAGCGACCAAGTCCGGCTTCACCTGCTTGATTACATCCGCGAGACGTTTCACATCGTAGACGCTGTCGTTCCCTTGGCCATAATGGATGTTGTAGCAAAGCACACGCACAGTCGGACTCTGGGCGGAGACCGCTGTTGCGCCGAGTAGAATGCAGGCAATCGCGACAGCAAATCGTCGTTTCATGTTCTCGTTCTCCCTCTTTGCATATGCCATCGACATAATGGACCGATACGAGAGTTGGTCTCTGGTTCTTCGACGGACGTGGGCGTCCGTCGGACAACCGATACGAGAGTTGGTCTCCGGTTCTTTGACGGACGTGGGCGTCTGTCGGACAATCGATATGAGAGTTGGTCTCCGGTTCTTCGACGGACGTGGGCGTCCATCGGACAACCGATACGAGAGTTGGTCTCCGGTTCTTTGACGGACGTGGGCGTCCGTCGGACAACCGATACGAGAGTTGGTCTCTGGTTCTTCGACGGACGTGGGCGTCCATCGGACAACCGATACGAAAGTTGGTACTCGGTTCTTCGACGGACGTGGGCGTCCATCGGACAACCGATACGAGAGTTGGTACCCGGTTCTTCGACGGACGTGGGCGTCCATCGGACAACCGATACGAAAGTTGGTACTCGGTTCTTCGACGGACGTGGGCGTCCATCGGACAACCGATACGAAAGTTGGTCTCTGGTTCTTTGACGGACGTGGGCGTCTGTCGGACAACCGATACGAAAGTTGGTCTCCGGTTCTTCGACGGACGTGGGCGTCCGTCGGACAACAGCAGCCAATTTCGAGCTGCCGCTCGGGCCCGCCGGTCGCATACGCTACTCGAGTTCCTTGATTCGAACATTCCGGAACCAAATCGGCGCTCCGGCGTGCTTACCCTGCAAGCCAACTCGCCCCTTTGTCGGCAGCTGATTGAACGGCTTGCTCAACCAGGGTGGAATCTTTGAACCATCCGGATTCTTCTTTGCCGAGGTCCAGCGGCTCATATCCATTGATGTAACGTGCTCGCCGTTAAGTGTTACGTCGATCCGTTGGCCGACGCATCTGACGGTCATGTGGTTCCACTGACCAGGTTTCTTGACAACTCGCTTGGTTGGCGCCAAATGGCCGAAAATGGCCGCACACTGCCATGTCGTTGGGGACTCGGCCCATTTTGCGGCATAGTCATCGGCGATCTGAACTTCTACTGAATTCGGAATCCAGTTCTTAGTGTCGCTGCAATAGACAATGACGCCACTGTTCGTACCGCTGGCAGTCTTGAATTCCAAGTCCAGGACAAAGTTTTCATAGTCACGGTTGGACCAGATGGCTTCGTCTTTACTTGCGGTCAACACCCCATCGTTAATCGTCCAGACACTTTCCGGAAAGACGGTATCGGAAAGATCGGCGGCAAACAGGGGCTTCCACGCACCACTTTTTTCAGCCGTCCCTTTCTCGACGGAAGATGCCGGTTTACCCATGCACACAAGGCTCACAAAGGCGGCAAGAACGAGCCCGATCTTGCATAGACGCCCACGGATGAATTGCGACTCTCTTTTCATACGAACCTCCACAACGGAAACAGGGGGAGTAAACCATGATTGGCAACCGAGCGGAAGGGACGGCAGTATGGCGACATCGGGCGGCAGAGCCGCAACCAAATCGAAGCTACCGCCCGGGGCCCCAATCGCCCTCTTCCGTTGGTCGCTGAAACTTTGTCAAAACTCAACGATCTTTGACGTTAGGATTCGTCAGGCAAACTGTCACTCTCTTCCGCGTACAGACCCCCATGGG
>JAJSAJ010000270.1 GCA_024274855.1 Planctomycetota bacterium
CGCCTGTTCGGGCGCCATGTAGGCAAACGTTCCCAACACGGACCCTTGCGATGTCATTCCATCTTGTCCGTCCCCTGTTTCAATCTTGGTTATTAGGGCCACCGTATCCGAGAACGACGTCTGTTGCTCAACAGTCTCGTCCGCCATCTGTGGCAAGGTCTTCGCCAGTCCCCAATCCATAACTTGTACTTCGCCGAACGATCCCACCATCACATTCGCCGATTTCACGTCCCGGTGGATCACCCGGTGCGCATGTGCGTAACCAACCGCTTGACAGATGTTTTCAAATACCGCGATAAATCGTCCGCGATCGTCGTCCAGGTTACTTCGGTTCTTGAGCAACTCGAACAGCGTCGCTCCCTTGATCAGCTTCATGACGAGAACCGGGCTGCCATCCTGCCTTGTTCCCACTTCATAAACGGGTGGAATTCCGGGATGCTGTAGTTGGCCCGTAATGTGAGCCTCTATCAGAAAGCGAGCGTTCGAGTCCGAATTCGGCGCATGTTTCTCATTCAGAAACTTGACGGCAACTTCCCGTCCGATCCGCCGATCACGGGCTCGATAAACGACCCCCATTCCTCCTCTGCCGACTTCACCGATTAAGTCGAACTCGGACAAGTCCGGTAGCTCCGAACTGCCGGCAAGCGAGTTGTTTTTCGGCGAACCCAGCTCGCTCGCGAGGGACGAATCGTGGACGACCGCTTTGTCGGAACGGTCAGTCTCTGCCTTGGCTTGTGTCAAAAAAGACTGACACTGCGAACAATGCGCCGTGTGATCAAAGACCTGCAGCCAAGCGTCTCCAGCCAGCTTGCCGGATTGAAACGCTTTCAAGACGGACTCTTCCGGACAGATGTTTTGCTCCATAGTCACTTTCCTGACGCGGCTCACTCCCACAACTGAAGTAGGACAGGTGTAACACTTTAGCCAAATGGAGGAGAACGGTTCTCAAGGGCCCCCCATGGGTGAATCAGTCTCGCAGCTAAGGAGGATCGCCGCACGAACGCCCCTCAGTAAACGCGACAACCATTGATCCGCCGGCCCTTAACGATCTTCGGAGTTCGTGGCACCGGACATGTCGAGCGAGCCCGCGCCAAACACTTGTCGGTGTAGACGCGGATTCGCTGGCACCGCCTCCATCGATTCCGCAACGCGATAAGTCCTATCCGTTCAGCACATCGGTCCGCACTCATTGGACACGCATCGGCTGAACGCCCCAAATATCCTTACAGTACTGTTGGATTGTACGATCTGACGAGAAGAAGCCGCATCGAGCCGTGTTCAAGATCGACATGCGTGTCCAGCGAGTTTGGTCTTGAAAGACGTTTGCCGCCTGTTCAGACGCATCAACATACGATTGAAAATCGGCCAACAACAGGTACTCGTCTCGAAACAGCAACGAATCGACAATCGGCCTGAACAACTCGGTGTCACCGTTGGAAAACTCGCCAGACGCGATCGCGTCGATCACTGCCATCAGTTCACTGTTCTCGTCGTAAACGTCCATCGGACGATAACCTCGCTGCTTGAGATCGATCACTTCGTCGACGTTCAACCCGAACAAAAAGAAGTTCTCGGCGCCCACATGTTCACGAATTTCGACATTTGCGCCGTCCAGGGTACCGACCGTCAGTGCACCGTTGAGGGCGAACTTCATGTTCCCGGTGCCGGATGCCTCTTTGCCGGCCATCGAAATCTGCTCGGAAACATCAGCTGCCGGATAGATTTTCTCGGCCAACGAGACGTTGAAATTTGCTGGAAACAGGATCTTCAGCCGCCCCTGAACGGCGTGGTCCGGATTGATAACCACCGCCATATTGTGGAGCAATTTGATAATCAGCTTCGCCATCCGATATCCGGGGGCAGCCTTGGCACCGAACAAG
>JAJSAJ010000271.1 GCA_024274855.1 Planctomycetota bacterium
ATCCACTTCGAACGATGTCGAGAAGGTGCCGAGGATTTCTATCTCTACAACACGCTTTGGAAACGAGTGCGGATGCAACAGCAGACAGGAGATGATAGGCCTATCGTGCTGGAGGCGAGGAAATTGATTGACGCCATGACAAGCCGTGTTCAACTGAATCAGCGTCAACCACCGGACGGCTATGACCCCTACGAACTGAAAGAGAAGATTATCGCGGCAATTGAGCAGCTTGACCAGAACAAATGACCGACGCTGAATTGGACGCTCGTGACAAGGCCGACGGGGGCGGCTACTGTTTGTTTCGCAAGTGTAGCTACTCAGGTAGCTCGTGGCTGGTCGATCGGGACATCACTATCTGATCTTTTCGATATGCGAGATTGTCCACCAAGGCTTTCATTCAATGCACGGGCAGGAGTGCCCGTGCTACGTCTCAAGCCGTTGTCACTCCGGCGCCCGCCAGCGTGTGCAGGCGACGTGCGTCACCTGCTGGTCGTCGGTGAAATAGTAGACAGTCAGGATCGTACCGTCCTTCAGCTGCATGCTTCGCGGGTAGCCTAAATCATAGCCGGCACCGTCGTTGCGCAACACGATGATGTTGTCCGTACCCCACGTCAGTCCCTCGTCCTTTGAGATAACGGCGCGGATGCCGTACGGTGGATGCCGATAACCGTACGCGAGGACAAGCCGGCCGTCCCGCAGCGCAACCAGCCCGCTGGGTGGATGCCCCTTCACACCGGTCTTCCGCGTTTGCCACGTTTGCCCGCCATCGCGTGACACGCCTTGCCATAGATGGTCATCGCCACCCTCGACGCGAGTCAACACCCAGATCACGCCATCGGACGTCTCGTGGATCAAAGTCTCCTCGGTAAACCGCAGTTTCTCGTCCGGGTCCCCCATCACGCACACCGTCTCTGCCGTCCGTCCGTCGGCGGTAAACGTCGTGAAGACATCTCCGGAATCGTCCGGTCCCTACCGGACCATGAACGCGCGCACGAGCCGGCCGTCGTGCAATTGCATGAACGACCACGGCGAGGAACATGACGCGTACGTATCGAGCTCGGGAATGGCCGTCTTTTCCCACGTCTTTCCGCCGTCTTCGGATCGTGCGACCCAGCCGCCGCTGTTGATAGCGAACCAACCGGGCTTGTAAGTTCCCGGCGCCGAGATGGCGTACTTTTTTGCAAAGTCGCTACGGCGTTCGGGTGGAAACCATCGGCGCCAGTTTTGGCCGACCCGGATCCGACTGCCGTCTTTCGCCGTGGCCACTTCTTCCGGCTGTGGCCCTACGAGTCCGGAAGGCAGACTGTCGATCGCCTGCCAGGTTCGGCCACCGTCCCGGCTGGTCATTCGGCCTTGGGTACTGTCGAGCGTCTCGAAATGCGTTCGCGTTGTTTTTTTCGAGAACGTCACATAGATCTGTTCGGTTTGCGGATTCCATCGCAGCGAAGGAAACGGCGCATAGACGCCTTCCTTGCGATAGATAATGACATTTTCAACCCCCGCAATAACCGGGGATTTACACCGCGCCGCCTCGAGACCGTTTGTCCACCCAACACTGCGCCACAGCGATTCCCCCTGGCTGGCACTGGCGCCGCTGCCGAAGCTGAACCGGTTCCGCCCGTGATAGGCCGGGTATGTGAACACGCCTTTGCCCGTGATCACCTGCTTGCCGTCGACGCTGACCAGCACATCCGTGCCCCGGATGTCGACCTGATACTCGTGAAATGCGTCGGTCGTATCGATGGCGTGTTTCCGTCCCGCACGATACAGTTCAATGCGGTCCTCGTACAGTGTCAGTATATCCTCATGCACGCCGTCGCTGAACCCGAGCATGACTCCCGCCAGGCCCGTGCATCGCACGACTTTCACCGACGCTCGACATCGGGCACCGTCCTCCGGGTCCGCACACCAGGCTCGCGAAGCGACAAGCAGGTCGCCGTTTTTTGAACCGCCGTCAACCAATCGAACAACACCGTCTTGCATCTCGGCGGCAAGCGCGGGCCGAGCCGAACTGGCATGGACCGGCACGCCCGCTTCCGGCCCTGTGAAATCCTCGGTCGTCCACTCTCTGTCCGGCCCGGATACGGCCACGGCGCGCGTCCCAGCGACACTCACCGCCACGATTACCAATAGGCTCAAACCCGTCTTCATCATCAGCTCCTTATTTGTTCGTTGAATCGTAACGCTCTATTATTTGGTAACTGTTTAGCTGTCTGCAGTAGGGCTTGCATCTCACTGCTGTTTTTTGCGGTTAATCGACCCCAACGGCCTTGTGCCGTTGGTGAGCGAGTCTATTGAGCTAAGGCCGGTATGTCATGCCGACGGCCGGTCCCTCCCCGCCGCCAAAGGCGGCGGGGAGGGACCGGGAAGGGAGGATTTCACCACATCGCGTTAGCTCGCGAAACTTATTCACCCATGAGACAAGCCCATGGGGGTCCTTCGACAACCATTCTCCTCCATTTGGCTAAACAGTTACATTATTTGTTTCACGGTCCCTATTGTGCAACCGTCCTCGGCTCCAGCAGTATCACACATGGCAGCAAGCAGGAACAGTGCCATGCCGCACGTCGCAATCTCATTTCGAGTTCTACCTTTCGGTGTCGTGATCCACGGCGCCTCGACGGTTCGGCGTCGTGGCTCTTCACGTACAACCGAAATAGTTCCGGGGTGCTGTCGTCTATCTTCAACTGGTCGATTGTCATGTAAAAGATCAAGTGCTTGCGCCACGACAGGCACAGCGGCCCGCACGCTTCTCCCTTCGCGATAAACAGAGGTCCGCCAGGTATCAGACGGAGACCGTGCAGGGAAATCGGCCGACCGATTCCTTTAAGCTTCCGGCTGTCCGAATGACCGGGGAAAAACTCGGCAACCGGCAGCTTACCGTCGTAGATCCAGTTCTCGCCGTCGTCGCCGGTTTCCCAATGGAACTGCGGTTTGTGGGTATTCAGGACCACAGCGTTCGTTGTTGTGGCTAAGCCGAGCAACACGGCGACGGTGTCAAGACCGATTTGTCTAGCATGGTGGATCCTGCGCGGGAGATAATTGGAGCGAGTGGGAACTTTGCAGATGTCAAGAAACAATGCCACCGTTATACGAACATGGAGAAATGGAGTTCAAGTCGCTCGTTTCGCGTAATTGGTGGTTCGACTTTCTGTAATTCGAGTTCCGCAGGTCCTGTTGAGAAAACTGTCAACCGGCATTGCCGTGGCGCGTCATTCTTACGACGTACACCGCCGCCCGGAACCGTTGAGGAAGGTCGATACGAAAGTTCGCTGCACTCCCCAAGCCCGATCCGGCTGGGCAGCAGCCTGCATGTATGCGCGAACATCATGCCCTGAAACCAGGTGTCTGGTTCTGTTTAGGGTTCTGATTCCTGTTCGTCGATTGTGAGCAAGCATTTGTGTACCGGCCGAGATTAGAGTACAACAGCTTGGGTCTTCATGACGCTTGCACAGAGTGGCCGGAGCCGCCAACCAACTTCGAGCTACCGATCGCCCCCGATTGGTCCGCTTCTGTTGGTCGCTCGGCTTTGTCACAAACTCAACGATCTTTGAGGTTGGTAGGGCTACCACTCGCAGACGTTTCGCACGCCAGAGAAGGGATATTCCGATACCATGCAACCTAATCCTATTGTGGGGGTCGCCCTTCACGGTATCGGCGCGTTTTCCTCGGCCAGTTGCTATACGCCTCAGACGCAAACGAAGCTGTGGTCGTGGGAAGTCTACTGGATCATGACGGCCTCATTTGCCTGGCTGATCCTGCCGATTGCGGGCGCATTTCTCACGATTCCCAACTACCTGGATGTTGTTGCCGCTTGTCCCAAGGATGCCATATTCCGTACTCTCGGTTTGGGGATCGTTTACGGTGTGGGTGGGGTGACATTCGGCCTGGGGATTCGATACATCGGCTTCTCGTTGAACTACGCCATCGCGATTGGCATCTCGGCCGGTCTGGGCACATTGCTTCCGTTGATTTGGCATCCGAACAACGGGTTTGTATGGTTAATCGTCGACAAGTTCTCGAATGTGCCGGGGCGAGTCGTGCTCGCCGGGATTCTCATCTCTCTGGGTGGCATTGCCCTGTGCGGATTGGCCGGTGTCTTGCGAGAGCATAGTGGTGGCGACTCACCATCACAGTACTCGTTCAAAATCGGTGTTCCTCTGGCCGTCGCCGCCGGAATCCTCTCCGCTGTTTTTAACTTCTCACTGTTGGCGGGCGAGCCGTTGGAAAAAGCTGCGGTGGCGGCCGGTGCCAGTGAATTGCTCAAGATGAATGCTATCTATCCATTTTCAAACGGTGGTACATTCATCACGAACTTCATCTGGTGCGTGTTCTTGATTCAGCGAAACGGGACCGGAAGCCAGTTGTTTCGCTTGCCTGAAAAGAGAGTGAGCACACTTGGCTTCTATTATCTCATGGCGGCGCTGAGCGGAGCGTTCTGGTATTGTCAGTTCTTTTTCTACGGAATGGGTCATGCGAATATGGGAACCCGGTATGGCTTCACGAGCTGGGCCCTGCACATGGCGATGCTGATCCTGTTCAGCAATCTGTACGGCTGGCTGTTTCGTGAATGGGAAGGAGTAGGCACCCGGCCACGTCGCGTTCTGCACCTCGGCATGGCAGTGATCGTGGTGGCGACGTTGATTATTACATACGGTAATTACCTGGGCGAGTCGGTGACGGCTGGGGGATGAATCGCAGGCAATTGCCGATCCCAAAGGGCCCGGGCTCACACTTTGAAACGCAACTGGTAACGCGAGTGACAATGACGTCTGTTTCCATTTTGACAAACTGCGATATCGGCCACACGATCTATGCTGTAAACCGAAAGGACCGGTGAATCAATTGTTGTCGCGTTTACTGGGGGACGTTGCGTCGGTCCCGGTCCCCCACGAGCTTGTCCCGTGGGAACCAAAGTCTCTCAAGCTAACCCGATCGCGCGTCCCGAACCGGGGGGGCGTTCATGCGGCGATCCTCCTTAGCTGCGAGACTGATTCACCCATGGGGATCTGTGCGCGGAAGAATGCGACAGTTATTGATTGGCGAATCCTGAGCAGGCGTCATTATTCGCCGGAGTCAATGGCCCATTGCATCGTGTTCGGGACGGCCGGCTGAACGCACAAATCAGACATTTATTCAAATCGCCGTAGCAAGAAATCCTTTGGGGAGAGTTTCGATGTTTGTGTCACGTCGTATATCTGGTGCCTTATCCGTCATCTTGGGCGTGTTTGCCACGGTCAACAGTCTGCACGGCGATCGTCATGCACTCGCCCAAGAAGGCCAACTTGGCGCGCCGATTCAGTGGATTCAGGTTCCTGACACGAACGACCAGTTCTATTTGGCTCAGCGGACAACGGACGGAAAGCTGCTGCTGACGCCAAACGCATCGTTCTTTCCAAAGCTTGGACTTCGAGCAGAAGGAAAGGGCAAGGTGCCCGATTCCAATCGCAAGCTCAACAGCGGCGAAAGCTTCGAGGCAATTACCAAATGGGACCCGGGTGATCGAGCGGAATGGGGACTGTGGCTTGAGGACATTGGTGATTTGAACATACGAATCTGGATGTCCCAAACAGAAACGACCAGTCGATACAAGCTGTCGCTTGGAAATCTGGCGAAGACATTTTCCACGGGACGGACGGGCAAAACACCACGCGAAGTCGCAACAATGTCGTTGAAGATTCGTAAGCCTGGACGATACTCGCTATTGGTCACCTGCGAGAACCAGCGGAGGGGTGCGAGATCGCGACTGCAGGGAATCGAAGTCACTGGTCCTGCCGCAAAACACGGCGCAGTTCTCAGAAAGCGTTGGCGACCTGCCGCTGCACACACAAGGTTCTCAAGTTCACGCGTTACAAACAACGTCCGTCTCTGGATTATGGAAATGGATGCAAAGCCCGGCAGCCTGGGTTTCTATTCACCAATCACTACGCCGTTCGGATACTACGGGCCAACCTGGCTAGCAAGCGGCGTCGTGAATACGAGCTTCAACTTTTCGTTCTGGTCCTACGGTCGCGGCCAACCTGAACCGCCCATCGAACGTCTATCACATTTGATTGCCATCGGCAATCCGAAGGCACAATTCGGCGGATTTGGTCATGAAGGCACTGGCGTGAAGATTCGCGATTGGCAGCCACTCGACGGTCGCCAGGGCCAGCGGCAGACGATCGCTTTACGTGTCCAACCGGGCAAGAAGTACGATACGTATTTCAGCTATTTCTTCGCCAACGATGACCAGCGCTGGCATCTGCTGGGAGTGGGCAAGAAATACAACAAACGCAAGCCGCTCAAGACACTCTGGGTCGGCAGTTTCGTCGAGGTTCCCGGCAGGCCGTCCAGTCAACGAACGGGTGCGTACGAGCGACAGATGCGATACCGCGGATGGGTTGTTGATACGAACGGAGAGCTTTTCCCGATCGACCGCATGAGCCGTGGCGACATCGACAAGTCGACCGGCATGACGCATACG
>JAJSAJ010000272.1 GCA_024274855.1 Planctomycetota bacterium
CTGGGGTTGGTGGTTGAACGTAACGGTCGTTCGTTATCCGATCAACTCCAACATCGGCGGCTATTGGGGCACATATCGCCCGCGCGGCTATGGCCACACGCGACCTTACCACCGCCATACGATCATTCGATCGGCCCACCCGGGCGGCGCCCAGTTGGCGTTGACCGACGGATCCGTGCGATTTGTCAGCGAGAGCATCAATTTTACCACGATGACTCGCCTTTGCGACCGAGCGGACAATCAACCGGTCGGCGCGTACTAAACCGGCGACACGCGCTCAGGGCAATGAAACAGCCCCGCCGGGTCGCATGCCACGCTGCAAATATAGTTATTTATTCTATTCTTCTTGTCGAGGGGACTTCTCTATGTCACACCGCAAAGAAAAAGGCTTCACCTTGGTGGAGCTGCTAGTAGTTATTGCCATTATTGGCATCCTGGTGGCCCTGTTGCTGCCGGCCGTTCAGGCCGCCCGCGAGGCCGCTCGGCGCATGCAATGCAGCAACAACCTTAAGCAACTTGCGTTGACGCTGCACAATTACCACGACGTCAATCGTTGCTTTCCGTCTGCGATCGTTCGCTCGGACGCAGCCGGCCGGCGTGGGGCATCCTGGCTGGTTCGGATCCTTCCGTTCATGGAAGAAACGGCCGCCTATGAAGCAATCACGTTCAACGACACTGACTGGACCATGCAATCGAATCGAATCAATCGGAACTGGATGATTACCAACAATCTCCGTGTCGATACGCTCTATTGCCCGTCAAGTGCCATGAACAGGGAACGTAGACAGAACACCAACTCGGCAACCCAGGCACTGGGAGCACCCGGTTCGATCAAGTATCAATTGGTGAACTATGTAGGCATTTCTGGATCGTACAATCGCGGCCGTGATCTGCGCTGCTGTCCGAACCCCTCAAAGTGGACCGGGTACGGGCGCTCGAATTGGAACGGAGTCCTGATTTCCACGGACAGCGTTGTTGAAGATCCCGTTCGTTTCAAAGATATGGTCGACGGAACTAGCACCACGTTCTGTGTTGGCGAACAATCGTCGTACTGGATCAACCCAGACAATCAGCGGAAGTATGACTACCGGGCATGTAATCACGATGGTGGGCCCTGGTCATGTGGTGCTGGCGGAGCCTGGGGGTGGTGGCTGAATGTGACGGTTGTCCGATACCCAATCAATTCGAACATTGGCGGCTATTGGGGCACCTATCGGCCGCGTGGCTACGGTCATACGCGACCGTATCATCGCCACACCATTATTCGCTCGGCTCATCCTGGTGGTGCGCAAGTTGCGTTGACGGACGGTTCCGTGCGAATGGTCCGGGAGACCATTAACATGACCATTCTCACGCGTCTCTGCGATCGAGCCGATCGCAAGCCGATCGGAGCCTACTAAAGACAATCGGGAAACGGACGGCAGCGGCACCTCGCCATGGGTGGTGTACGCGTGATCTGTCAGTGTAGTCCAGGCAAAGAGGTCGGGCGCGGCGCGTTCCGGCCTCTTCGTCGTATGGCTTTTACTCCCGTTCCGTCGAACCCTAAGGAGAAAGAGCAAATATTCGCGAGGACTTGGTTGCGGGGTGTGGTTTTTTTTGTCACACTTCAGCCTTGCTAGACCGTTGACGCGTGTAGCCGCCACATGACGCCCAGCTTGGAGCGTGGCACGGCAGCGCAATGAGCGCGATCGTCGACACGTTGTCTGCCATGCCGTTGCCCGTACCGGCAGGATGTATAATCGTCTGGAGTTTTAGGAATTGTCACAGAATCTGATTACCATAGTTTCATCGTTCAGTTGACCCAAGTGGCGGCCCACCATCGTCCGTCCCGCCCTGGGGCCCTTATCAAGAGGAGTGGAAAATGAAAGCCCAAAAGCAGTTCAAGATCACCTCGTTGTGTGGACTCAGTTGCGTCCTGCTGGCTGCCGCTGCAATCGTCATCAGCGGCTGCGGCAAAGGCGGCTCGGCCAAGCTCTATCCCGTGAAAGGTACGCTGACTGATGGTGGCAAGCCGCTTGCTAATGCCGACATTGTCTTTACGCCCAAGGATGTCAAGGAGACGGTGGCTCCGTCTTCATTTGGAACGACGGACGCAAGCGGCAACTTCGAACTTAAGACGGCAAATGATGGGATTGGGGCCGTTGCGGGTGAGCACACGGTTTCCGTCACCGTTGGTGGCGTGGGCTCCGAGCCGAAAGAGGGCGCTGATGGCGGAGAAGAAAAACCCTCGACCGGGGCCATTCAGGAGCCCAAAGAATATGGCTTGACCGCCACAGTCAGTGCTGACGGCGAAAACGACCTGAAGCTGGACGTCAGCAAACAGTAGCCAACTGCACGCCCAACGTGACGGTGTGACGCTTTCCGCCGCCATGGCAACAAGCAAATGGCAACACGGAGACTCTTTCTCCGAGTTGCCGTTTCTGCGCCGACCGCCCCCAATAATCGCGGGAACCGCTGCCGCGCCAGTGCCGAGGCCGAAACCAATTTGACCGTATGCTTGCACGGCTCGATTTTCCCAAGCCTGCCAAGACAGCGAGTGGCAGTCCTATCCACGCATCAAGATATCGACATGAGGAGTCTCATTGTGGCGGATGAACCAAAACCACCCACAACAATACGCTCGATAGTCACGGGTGCGATCGCGGTAGCTGTGATCGGAGCACTGGTTGTGCGATGGACGTACGATGACCGTCCTTCCGTTTATCCCGTGGCGGGTATTCTAACTGACCAGGGAACACCTCTAGCGTATGTCGA
Organism: Planctomycetota bacterium; assembly: GCA_024274855.1. Classification (GTDB taxonomy): domain Bacteria; phylum Planctomycetota; class Planctomycetia; order Pirellulales; family Pirellulaceae; genus JAJSAJ01. Next base: position 2,755 of record JAJSAJ010000272.1, read on the forward strand.
TCTGACGTTGACGCCTGTTGGCGGAGGGAAGATCGCTTTCGCAACGACCGACCCTGACGGGAAGTTCGAACTGAAGTTCGTCGATGGACGCATGGGCGCGTTGCCCGGCAAGCATGACGTTGAAATCGCCGTCGCAGTGGGCGGGGGTAGCGGCCCGGAAATCAAAGTCGCACCCGGCGGCATGCTGCGCCCGAAAATCTACCGGACCCAATTCACGGTCAAGACCGATGGCGAGAATCAGATGACCATCGATCTGTCGACGCTTCGCAGCAAACGCAAAGCCAAACGAGGCAAGAAGAAAGCGAAAAAAACTGACGTAAGTCCGAAGGATTCTACCAACGAAAAAGGATCCTCCAGCACCAGTGACGTGAAAGAAAACGGCCCGAAAAGCAAGGCACCGGCCGCCACGCCTGACCAGAAAAAGGCAGCGGAGTCCGCGAAGGACTCGAGTCCCAAACGACCAGAGAAGAAATAGCACTCATCTGCGAAGCCGTGCAGCGACAAGCATCTTGGTCGGACCCGCGATTTACCGCGAGTCCGATCTTTTTTTTGTGCCGGTCAGTCAACAACGAAACGGTTCCTCGACGGACTTGCTCCGCCAGTCAGGGCTAACTTCGCAAGTCCCGAAATGGACTGGCGATTGTTGACGTGCCAGGACGAAGCTCCCGCTGA
>JAJSAJ010000273.1 GCA_024274855.1 Planctomycetota bacterium
CGCTCAATCACTTTCGAAGGCCAACGTGAGACAGATCAATGGGCTTGAAGCCGACTTTGAAGGCAGGGGAGTTTGGTTTCAATGCGTAGTTGTTGTTCTTCATGTCGACAAACAGCGGGTCGGCGGTAATCGTGTGCTCGTCCAACCCGCTTTTGTTCCAGTCGGCGAACGACTGGATCTTAGGCAGCCCTTTAATGACGGGATCTTTCAGTACGCAGCCGATTGTCGAGAAGATTACGTTGTAGTCCGATTTGACCGGCAACGAACGCGATCCCGAAACACTGAACAGATGTCCGCCCATTTTCGTGCAGTAGACGATGTTTCGGACAAAAGTGATTTGCTCGTGCCGAAGATTTGCCGGATTCTGGTAATTGATTTGACATTTTTGCGGGCCGACAAAGATATTGTTGGTAATCAGGATGTTCCGATCGTGGTACCAGACATGAACGCTTTCGACGGTTCCGTAAACAACGTTGTCTTGGACCGTGGTGTCCCGGGTTTCGCACCCGAGATAAATGCCCCACCCGGGACATCGGTCTCCTTGAGCATTGACGTCGTGGATCAGGTTGTTCTTGATCGAGATGTTTGAATCTCGGATGAAGATCCCCGCCCCATCGTGGATATTCAGCATGACGTTGTATATCTCGTTGTACTCGATCGCCAGGCCTTGCTGCTGGTTCGCTCGTTCCTTCGGTTGCGTGGCCGTGCCCCAGTGGCGCGCATAGACACCGGAATGACTGACATCATGGATCAAGTTGTGAACAATCGTTCCGCCTCCGTCATCGATGTTGATCCCCACGGCACTCGGATAAACGAGTCCACAACGATGGATGTGGTTATAGGATATGGTGTTTCGCTCTTTTCCATAGCTTCGAGTGATGATTCCGCCTCCACCGATGTCGACGATCTCATTGCGTGAAACCAGGTTCCCATCACCCGTCACCTCGACCGCGTAGGTTCCAACGTTCTTGATGCGATTGTTCTGCAGTTGACAGTACCGAGTCGCTTGGAACGTGATTGCCGACGGCTTGACGATGTCGCCAACATCGCCACAGTCAGGGTACCCATTCTTCGGCAAGGTCCAGTCGGAATCGCAAAACGTGAACCCATCGAAAGTTAGGTATTCCACGTAGGACTTCTTGGCAATATCACCTTGCAGTCGAAGCAGTTGTTTCAGAACGGGTGCGACGACCAGAGCGTTGTCCATCTTATCGGTAGGCCAGTAGTAAAGCTGGCCGGACTGGCGATCCAGGTACCATTCACCCGGTTGGGTGAGACCTTCGAGTGTGTTTTCGATGTAGTACCGGTTTGGTCCCCCAGCGCCTCGCCAACCGATCGGATGCCGAGCTTTCGGATCACGAAATTGGACGATGTTTTTTTGTTCGTCCAGGTGTTTGATGCGGAATCGCGACTCGTTCCACGAGTGAAAAACGACCACGTCGACATCGTCCAGGTTGTGCCACGAGTGCATATCTCCTTTGCGAAATCGGAACGATGTGTCGCTGAGGGCTTCCTTTCTGAGGTAAAAGCCCGTGTTCGGTTCGCGAGATCGTTTTTGTCGTTGGTCATTGACGGCCAGTTGGCGGAAGTACCATTTTCCAGCTTTGACGTCCGGAACGACGCGAACCAGAATCTTGTCCCGGAACGTCTTCCACGGCCCACCGATGCGTCGGCCCCCGCTAATCACCGGCTTCTCGCCGGGGAAGGCCATGTAGGTAATCGGGCAGGTTTGGGTGCCGCTGTCCCCGGGCTCGAAGACGAGTGTCTCGGGCAGATAGTAGGTTCCGCCCCGCACGATGACGTTTACAGGGCCGGTAAGCGGGCCGTTCGCCTTGCGTTGTCGGATTGCATTTCTGGCTCGACCAATTGTGGCAAACGGGCCGTCGGTCTTTTCGGCGTTTGGGGTCGGTCGCGTTCCTGACCATGTATCTTGTCCATCGGTGGACACATAAAGGGTTGTTGGCGAGTTCGTCTTGTCTGCCGTAGCGATGATCAGGCAGGGATACGTCGTGCCGGCACGATCGTCGCCAGCCACATCGGCCTTGAGCCGGCACGGCCAGCCAAGCCAAGTGCCAAGCAGAGCCGTAAACGCGAGTCCGGCAACCAGGTGCGCCCGGTTCGGGCCGCAGCCTGCCTTCGATCCTGGGTTTATCCTCTTGCGGCGCAGACGTGTCATGCTGGGTGCTCCTTTCGCCATTCGGAAACCGAATCGCTGTCAAAACCAATCAGAGAGGCGGGGTGTGATTCGCGAGGACCTGACGTGGGATGGATCTGTTCACCGTCTTGTGACGAGGAATAAAAAGCTGGAATTCACAAAGCAGCCACAAACAAATGTGACTTGAGTCACGAATGACTGTTTTCTACTCGTCACGGTGCTCATCGCACTATACTCTGTGCACGGTCGGCAATCCAGTTACATGCTCGGTGCAGCGGTGTCACCTCGGCGTAGGTCCCGCCTGCCGGGCGGGACAAGAAGTGCGAAATGCCCTGCAATTCTGGTCTGACGCGGCAAGCCGGACTCACTTGGACGGAACTGGCTCGGCTGGTTTGGCCTGGTAGGTCCCGCCTGCCGGGCGGGACGAGAAGTGCGAAAAGCCGTGCGATTCTGATCTGACGCGGCAAGCCGGACCCATTTGGGCGGGACTGGCTCGGCCGGTTTGGCCTGGTAGGCCCCGCCTGCCGGGCGGGACGAGAAGTGCGAAATGCCGTGCGATTCCGGTCTGACGCGGCAAGCCGGACCCACTTGGGCGGGACTGGCTCGGCTGGTGGCGAAGCTTGGAGCAGCCTGTTAAATGCCTCCAGCACTCGGTCCTGGGAAACAGCTCAGACGCCATAATTGGCCGAGCGTGGAGCGATTTGCGAGGTAGGTACGCGTTTTTCCGCATTGAACGGGGGCATGATATCCTCTGTTTGAAGGCTCCTTACCCGGCGTTGGGCCACCTTGGACAAAGTTGCTTGTTTGTCTAGGCTGGGTTGTCGAACTTCGCTTTGTACGCTAAGTTCCAACAAGCGTTCACTTTTGGTAACATGAAGCGACCCATAGGAGTGGGCCGGCGGGGGATGTGCGTACTTCGGCGATGGTCGTCGATGTGGCGTGGTCATTTCTCGGGCGGACTGGATTCCCGTGTCTTGGAGGAAGAATGGTCAAACTTTTTGTTCGCGACCGCGAGTCGATTCAAGAGGCCGTACGGCGTTTTCGCAAGTTAGTCGAACGTAGCGGATTGAAAAAAGAGATGCGACGTCGCCAGTATTACGAGAAGCCCAGTGAGATCAAGCGTCGTGCCCGTCTGCGCGCCGAGCGTCGAGCTCGGAATGCGCGAAACGCCCGCCCAGCCTGATTCTCCAAGCCATCGTAGCCCACGCAGTTCGCGGTCACGCGTTAGTGGGCGGTTGGTGTGATGCGCCGGAGCCTATCTGTAACATGGGGCCGCCCGTTTGAGGCCGGATCGGGTGGGGGAGTGCGCGGAACGCAAATGTCGTACCTTCTACACGTCATGCCCCGGGAGTAACGAGTGAAGCGGATGCTTTCTCCGCTTGTATCGCGTGTTCTGCGGAAAGAGCCCCCTTGGCCCGGTGGTATCAACGTTGAACAAAGTCGTCTTTCGCTTTGCGAAAGAAACGCACTCTCGCGGAGCGAAAGGCAACTCAAGGTTGAAGTTGTTCTTCCCGCGATCCCAACTCGGACGAGCCGAAACCATGAAGAAGTGCACTCCAGAAGCCGCCTGCTTCAGCTGGCGGAGCAGTCCCACAGTACACCTACGTGCGCCGGCTCCCCACACTGTGTTCCGAAAAGAAGCCGCCTGCTTTAGCTGGCGGAGCAGTCACACAGTAAACCTAACCCGACGAGCCGGAGGCATTAGGAAGTGCACAAACTTCGCGAAGGTCCAAACGTCCGTTTTAGCCTTGAGATTACGTGGTAAATTGACGTGCCCGAAAAAGTTCTTGCTGTCTTGCGTGGAACTTGATTACTAACGGCCTAAGGGTGTCAGCACACAATGACCATCAAGCAGTTGACCGACGAGCAGATTCGGACTTGGACCGTCGAGCAGAAAGATCGGTGGTGGCTGACTGAGGTCTATCGCGGAAACATGCCACAATTGACTCTCCGATCGGCACTGGCCGGAATGTTGATCGGTGGGGTCATGTCGCTGACAAACCTCTACGTCGGCATGAAGACTGGCTGGACGCTGGGTGTTGGAATTACATCGGTCATTATCGCGTTCACGTTATTCAAAGTCATGCAGAAAGTCGGTCTGGCAAGCGAGTTTACGCTGCTTGAAAATAACTGCATGCAATCGATTGCCACGGCAGCCGGCTACATGACAAGCCCTCTGATCGCGAGTCTCGCAGCTTATATGATGATCACGCACACGGTGATTCCGATGGGCGTGACATTTGTCTGGATCATCTCGATCTCACTACTGGGTGTATTGTGTGCCTTTCCGCTGAAACGGCGATTCATCAACGACGAGCAACACCCATTTCCGGAAGGACGAGCCGCCGGTGTGGTCATGGACGCACTGCATACGAGTGATAGTCGGGAAGGGCTGTTCAAGGGGAAGCTGTTGCTGTTTTTCGGTGCTCTTTCCGCTTTGATCGAGCTCTTGAAGAGCGGCGAAATCTTGGAGCTTGTGCGTCTTAAGATGCTTACAATCCCGTCTGAGTTAGAAGCCGGGTTCTATTCTCTCACGGGCTGGTATCCAAAGATCAATGGGGTTCCGCTCAATGAGTTGACAATCAGTCTCGAGCCCGACCATGTTATGTTTGCGGCAGGCGGATTGATGGGGATCCGAACAGGACTTTCGTTGCTGATCGGCGCGATCATCAACTACTGGTTCCTGGCTCCCTATATTATTGGCCTGGGAGACATCAAGGGAACTGTCGACAGCGCGGGCGTAACGCACTACGGGTTTCGCGCCGTCACGACTTGGGCGTTGTGGGGCGGGGTGGCGATGATGACGACCGCCAGCTTGTTTGCTTTTCTGAGCAAGCCCAAGATGATATTCCGTGCTTTTTCTGGGCTGTTTGGCAAGCGAGCTTCCAAGAGTGAAGACTGTCTGAAGGACATTGAATTGCCGATGGGCGTTTTCCTGATCGGGATTCCGCTGGTTGGTGCGTTGGTTGTGTTTCTTGCCCACCGCTTTTTCGGAGTCGGAATTGTTCTCGGCATCATTGCCGTTCCGATGGTCTTTGTCTTTGCAATTATTGCCGCGAATGCAACCGCGTTAACCTCGATCACGCCGACTGGTGCGTTGGGGAAACTGACTCAGTTGACCTACGGAATATTGGCACCGGGCAACATGACCACCAATGTAATCACGGCCAGCATTACGGGTGAAGTTGCCGGCAACGCATCGAACCTGCTGATGGACATCAAGCCGGGCTACATGCTTGGTGGCAAGCCGCGTCAGCAGGCCATCGGGCACGTGTTGGGCATCTTTGCCGGTGCTTTTGCCGCCGTCCCCGTTTTTTACCTGGTGTTTTTGCGCAACAATCCCGACGGTCTGGTTTCCCAGAAGTTCCCGATGCCCGCGGCCATTGTCTGGCAAGCGGTCGCCGAGATGCTGACCAAGGGCATCAGCGAGTTGCCGCAGTCCGCACTGATTGCGGCCATCATTGGTGGGTTTTTGGGGATTTTTCTGGAGTGTCTAAAGATCGTTTCGAAGGACCGACTTCCGGTTTCCGCAATTGGACTTGGGCTGGCGTTTGTCATTCCTTTTACAACGTGCCTTGCCATGGCTGCGGGCGCCATTTTCTTCTGGGCAGCGGGACGCCTGTTCACGGACGATAATAGCTTGATGAACAAGGTGTTTGTCAAATGTCTCGAGCCGGTCTGTGCGGGCGTGATTGCCGGAGGTGCTCTGATGGGGATCGGTCTGATGCTGATTCAATATGTCCTGCTCCCGATGCTCAAGTAGGCCAATCGCGACGCCTAAGGATTCGCCAATCAATAACCGTCGTACTCTTCCGCGTACAGCCCCCATGGGCTCGTCCCATGGGTGAATCAGTTTCGCCGCTCAGGAGTTCTTCCGCGTCCAGACCCCCGTGGGCTTGCCCCATGGGTGAATCAGTTTCGCAGCTAGAGGATCGCCGCACGAACGCCCCCCAGTAAACGCGACAACAATTGATTCCCTCCGGGGCAATCCCGCCGAAAAATCGATGATGCTGGCAAAGACAATCGCCCAAGTTCGTCCCACCTGCGTGCTGTTTTCACTTGGCTGTTTTCACAGGGGGCTGTTTTGACATCGGTCGGCAGGAGTGATAGCATGGTTTAGCTCCATCTGCCGATCTTCTTGGATCCTTGATGTTACGATAGACGTCATGAGTTTTTGCGTCCAAATGCATGGTGCACCATTTGCAGCGCGTTGAGCCGACGGCCAAGACTTATTGAGGCAGTCGTGGGTCACCGGCTGTACGTGCGGATATGGGAGAGACCCTTGGATGACAGCAGTGATGAGTCCGTTGAGGACATGCTTTTTGTCGAGTTGCTGCGAGTCGAAGTGAACTTGCGGCGCGAGGCGGGCGAGTCTCCGACGTGTGACGAGTACTTGGAACGATTCCCGAGTCGAGCGAACTTGGTTCGCTTGGCCTTCGAGCCGCCAACGCCATGGTCAGACGACGCGGAAGAAGACTGACGTCCGAGGTGGAGCGTTCGTAACCGGCTTGCGCCAACGATTGGTGCAGCTGGTCTGTCGTCCTTTTGATTGGCGCGGGGCGATGGAGGGCTTCTGGGTGGCGTGCGTTCCGACCCGGCTGTGCCGCGGGCATCTTTCGACTGCTGCAAACGGCTGATATGTTTCCGACTTTTTTCATCACGAGGAACCGACTGAGATGTCTCGAACCGATCGGCGGACCTTTTTAACGACATCCGGTACCGTGGCGGCCGGAGCGTTGGTGGCCGGAGCGGCCGTTGCTGACAGCCCAAAACCTCGAAAGCTTCGCATGGGAGTGATCGGTGTTGGCTGGTATGGGCTGGTCGACGCGCGTGCGGCGTTGAAGTCCGGGAACGTCGATATTGTTGCGATTTGTGACGTCGACGCCGATCATCTTCAAAAGGCAGCCGACGACATCCAAAAGCTTCAGGGCAAACGCCCGGCGGTATTCGAACAATACGAAGCGCTTCTTGACATGAAACCGCTTGATGCAGTTATCATTGCATCACCTCCACAATGGCACGCGCTGCAGTTGCTGGCCGCCCTGGAGCGAGGGAAGGATGTCTACTGCGAAAAGCCGGTGTCATACGATATCCGCGAAGGCCGTGCCATGGTCGATGCGGTTGCGCGTACCGACCGAATTGTGCAGGTTGGATTCCAGCGGCGTCAGAGTATCGCGTTGAAAGAAGCGGTGGCGTTTATCAATGCGGGCGGGATTGGCAAGCTGGTCCAGATCGATGCGCAGATCCATTACCGTGCCGGTCTGAAAGATCCGACTCCACAACCGCCACCCCCTTCGTTGGATTGGAATCTATGGTGCGGGCCTGGGCCCTTGATCCCGTACAGTCCGCAAGTGGGCCACAAGAGCTGGCGACTGGAGAAGACCAGCGGGCATGGCCATCTGGTCGATTGGGGGATCCATTGGATCGACGCCATACGCACCTCGTTGGACCTCGGTATGCCTAAGAGTGTCACGGCCAGTGGTGGGCTCTATCAATACACGGGTCGTATTACGACCCCCGATACGTTGTCGGTTCACTTCGAATTTGATCGAGTTCCCGTCCACTGGCGCCACCGACTCTGGGGATCAACCGAGTACGCTCCGGACGTGAACAACGGCATCTTCTTCTTCGGCACCGAGGGGACCGTTTTCGCGTCCGACCGTAGTTGGATGTCGATACGGCCAGGAAAGAATGGCAATCGCGATGAGCACGCCGCATCGGCGGACTTGGGTGGCCTGCACATGCTCGACTTTCTGGATGCGGTGCACAAACGACGCCAGCCGATGTGTCGCATGGAAAGCGGGTTCCGCTCGACCGCGACCGTACAGCTTGCCATGATATCGTACGAAACTGGAACGACCGTGCATTGGGACGCTAAGAACGAGCAGATTCTAGATAATCCAGACGCGGCAAAGCTGTTGAAACGTGTCTATCGCAAACCGTGGAAACATCCGTATGACGCGTAGAACGGGCCCCGAAATGGGCTGCCGCTTGTTGACGTGAGAGGGCGAGGCTGTCGCTGAGCCTCTGTTTTGTTGGCCGGAACGGCTCGGCAGGAGCCTCGCCCTGCCGTCTTGAGACAAAGCTTGGTAACCACTCGAAAGGAAGGATTTGACATGAGTATTCAACGACGAGATTTTCTAAAGGCCACAATGGGGGCCGCATCGGTTTTGGCGACCGGGACAACTTGGGCGGTTGCCGGCAAGAAATCACGAGTCCCGATCGGATTCCAGTTGTATTCGCTGCGTGGTGAGTTTGCGAAGGATGTGCCCGGTACATTGCGGAAGGTCGCGGAGATCGGTTATTCGGGCGTTGAGTTCTGGGGTTATGGCGGAACGCCAAACGTCTACAAACAGTGGACGGCCGAAAGGCTTCGAAAGTTGTTGGATGATACCGGCTTGAAATGCTGCGGGATGCACGTTGCGCCAAAGGCCATCGAAGGCGATACCCTTAAAAGGACCATCGATGTCAATAAAGTGCTCGGCAACCGGTTGATCAACGTGGCTGCCGCCAAGAAGTACATGGAATCGGTCGAGTCGATCAAGAAGTTTGCCGAGTTGTTGGGCGAGCAAGAAGAGAAGGCCGACGTGCAAGGCATGCGAATCGGGTACCACTGCCATCCATTCGACATGAAACGGTTCGGCGATACGACTGGTTGGCAGATGCTGTTCACACAGGTGTCGCCGAAAGTATCGATGCAATTGGACACGGGCAATTGTGTTGGCGGCGGTGGCGACCCGATCGCAATTTTGAAGCAGTTTCCCAACCGTGTCCATTCGCTTCACATCAAGCAGTACCCCGGCGCTCCGTGGACGCCGGACCAACCGAAGTGGCTCGAGATATTCAAGCTTTGCGAAACGACGCAGCCGATCGAATGGTACATTGTTGAAGAAGGTGACGCGGGTGGCATGGGATTCGACATTCCGCAGACGTCTCTTCAGAGTCTCAGGAAGATGGGAAAATAGACCCGGCCGTGGCCGATTGTCTGTAGCGCGCGAGGCAAACGCCTGAGTACCTTTCTCCGCCGTTCGCCGTCTGTGACCTGAATACGACAGCCCGCGGGTTCGATTCCCGCCGCCTCCATTAAAGGCAGTTTGCGAGAAATCGTAAACTGCCTTTTTTAATGGACTTGCGCAACTCGCCTTGCCACGAAAGGACTTCGGACGGTAGGATGTGTCAGATAACATGTCAGATACGGTGGTGGTCTGTGTCAGATAGTAAAATCTGGCAACCTCCCGATTCAGCCCGGAGGCATCCTAATGGCCGTGCGAAAACGTGCCCTCAAGCCCGATCCCCAAGGCCGCTATCGACCGTACCTGGGCTACCGGGTCGATGGGAAGCAGCAGCGGTTCAACCTGGGCACGGACAAGGTGGAAGCCGAGCGCAGGATGAATCGACTCTACGAACTCTGGCAGGAGAACGTGGCAGCCAACCGGGAAGAGGTCTGGTCTCCGTTAGCGCTCAGCTTTGCCAAGGAAGTGGCGAAAGGCAACCGCAAGATTGAATACCCCTTTCTGCGACACTTCCTCGAAGCCGATGACCCTGCCGCTGAGTACGCTCAGATGGTTCACGTAGAGCGACAGCGGTTTCCTTCCCTGGACATCATTCCGGCTGATCCTGATCTATACGCTATCGGCATTGACAGGAACGAGCATCTCGTGGCCAGCGAAGTGCAGCACCTTCAGGAACGACTGGCGGAACTGGGGGCGCTTGCGCCAAAAAACAAGCTCCCCGATAAACTGGTCACCGGAAAGCTGCACGAGGCTCTTGACGCCTACGCCGAAGATGATGTGAAGTCACACAACGTTTGGCCCGGATCAAACCGGCTAAAACAGAGTGGCCACCGGCGATTAGAAATGATCGAGAGGTTCAAGGAACGACACAGAGATGTCTTGCTGTCGATGCTGGGCTACGACGCCTGCAAAGAGGTGATCCGATTCTGGTGCAGGCGTCCTCCCACAAAGAATCGCAAGACAGGTCAGTTCGATGGACCTCCGATGGCCATCAGTTCGGCTCGCCATCATCGAAAGGAACTGGATCGGTTCTTCCGATGGCTTGATGCCACCGAACGATTTGGCTGGGTGCTGCCCCGTGGCTTCAATCAGATCGACCGTTCAATCGGAGAGACGGAGGATGAGTTTTCTCGACGACTATCGGTGATACAGAATGAAACTTACGGGGTGGATGAACTTGCAGCGCTGAACCGGCACGCTACGCCGCTGGAGCGGCTCGTTCTGTACGTCGGCCTAAATTGTGGAATGGGAGCCGCAGAACTGGGCCGACTGCGTAGAAGCGACATCTTGCTTTTCTACAAACATGAATTCGCCGATGCCCTGACTTTCGCCTCAACCGACCAGGACAGCTTCATTCGTTATCTGCGACCCAAGACCAAGGTTTTCGGCGAATGGTTACTTTGGCCTGAAACCGTCCAAATGGTTCAATGGGGACTTGAGCGAGCCCAGGGTATTGGAAGCGATCTCCTTTTTGTCTCTGAGAGTGGGCAGCCCTGGTACAACGAGCGACACAACAAGAACCCACAGGCCAAGTTCACCAACGTCTTCAACCGGTTGATTGCTCGTGTCATGAAGAGCGATCCGCACTTTCGGCGTCTTGCGTTTGGAACGCTCCGAGATACTCTCCCCAACATTTTGCGAAGCCGCCATTCAAGCGAGATGGCCAGCCTATGTTTGGCTCACGGTAGCACGTTCCGAGGTGACAAACTGATCGATTGCTACACGAACAAGCCATTCGGAAGATTCCACGAAATCATGCGTGTGGCCCGAGATTATGTTGCAGCGGTTTTCGAAGAAGCACCAAGTGACCCAGCAGTCTCCCCAGGCAAGCAATACCTCCCGCTGAAGACACGAGAGAAGGTGCGATCTATGCTCGCTGCCGGTGACCGAGTCGCAAAGATCGCCCAGGATTGCGGAGTGTCTCAGATGACGGTCTATCGTGAGCAGAAGAACCTCCCGGAGTGACCGATCCTTGAAAAAGGAGATACACTGAATGGCAAGTGCCCCGAAGTCCGTTCGAAGTTCCCTCAAGTCGATCTGGCGTGAGTTCAACAGATGTGCCGACCGGTATCCGCCCCTTTTTCATGAGATGATGGAAACTTGCGATTTCCGTCCAGCACCCCTTGGCGTTTGCGACTCTTTTCGCAAGGCTTTCACCGACCGTTTCGACGATGAATGGGAGCAATGGCACGGTCCAGTGGATTGGTTCTTCGGTCGGTTCTATGGGAATGGCGAAGGCTTGCAGGAGTTCAAGAAACTCGCAAAGAGTGCGTACATGGTTCTATGCACAGTCCGTTCAGAGCACTCAGAGTTCTCGGTCTACCAAGATAACTGGGGGTGGCATGGCTGGATGCGTCTTCTGCATTACATGGCGTATGGCTACCCCACGCCTTTGCTGAGAGGAACGTTTGATAGATGGGGTAACTGGGGCTCCGACAGTACAGAAGAAGAAGTCGCAGCATTCGGCACACCCGACGATGATGGTGCGCCCTACCCGCTGCATCCTTTTCATTGGCGGTTGGAGCACTCGGTCTTCGTGTCATCTGCGAGCGCAATTGAATTGATCGTCGATGATGACCGAGGGCTTCTCGTCGGTGAATGGACGTTTGGACTTCCGATAAGTTACTCAGGTCGCAGCGCCGAGCCTGTGGAAGTTGCCGACGATGAGGAGCAGGCGGACACGGAAGATACCGAGCCGAGTGAGATTACCGAAGAACGAGACCCGGACATCAAGTGGCCCATCTTGGATTTCCGCTACGACGGAGTGTGGCACCTGGAATTCGACTACGGCGGCGGAATTGAGAAGGGTACGTACCCGGACAAGGCGGGATTCTCTGCGTATCAGATGTTACTGCGGCAACGGGGGAAGTGGATTCCCACTGAAGATCTACTTGAGCTACAGGGTGCCGTCGTGGAGGAGAGTGCTGGCTCTGGAGAGCGGAAGTTCGGCCCGGAGGGGATGGCGCAACTGAGCAAGGAGATCGAGGCAAGGAGGGCCACGCTCGTCTGGGAGCAAGATTCTGATGAGCGAATACGACTCATGGATGAACTGGAAGATTTGGAGAAGAGGAAGAAATCAGCCATCAGAAAATTCGGCCAACCTCGAACATTGCCAGGGACAGGTCAGAAGTTGACCAAAAGACTTCACGAACAATTTCGTCAGATTCGGCGGATGCTGGTCGAGGACAAAAACCCAATGTATAGGCTTGCACTTCATCTCGAAGGTACGGTCGCTGCTGAGGGCGAGGGGTTTCGGTACACACCTCCCATGAGCCGCTGACACACCTTTCTCCCAAACGGCTTTCCTGCGAACCAGTGGCCTGGATCAGGCCACTTCTTGGGCGATGCTGCCCAACTCTTCCAAAGCCCATTTCGGCAGGCTATCTCCACTAGCCAGACGTTTTCTGGCTCAGCCAGACGACATCTGGGGCGTTCAAGGGCAGAAGGGCGACATGTGCCGCCCTAAGAAACCTGTCCCTAGCGTAGGAGCTACGCCCATGACTACCGAGCTACAGAGCCGCATCGTTTCCCGGCTCCAGAAGCGGAAGCACACCCTCTCGGAGATTGCCTCCGAGATTGGGGAGCCCAAGGAGGCCATCAAGCCAGCCATCCTCGTGATGGAGAGTGAAGGTCTGGTCTGCCAAGAGGATGATTACTACTGCATCCAGGCCGAGCAGCCAAATTCTGCACCCGTGCAGAATTCTGCCGCTGAGGTCGAAGATCAGGAGGCTGTGAACGCTGAGAACGCTGCCAAGGGTGAGGAGGACTCTCCCAAGCGAGAGGAACTCGTCAAGTCGTTCCGGGCAGCGATTCAGGCTGCGGACAAAGCAGATGCAAGCGTTCTGGCTGCCGAGAAGAAGTCCTGTGTGAAACTCCACTGCTTGGGGAAGGTCGCAATCGAATTGAAGGCGACCTTCAAGCATGGTGAGTGGGGGCCGTTCCTCGAAGCGGAGAAGGCCGATCAGAACTACATCAACCGTGCCATGCGGTTGGCCAAGTTCCTGACCGGGGCGCAGTGCCAGGACATGCCGATCCTGGAGGCCGAGATCCTCATCAAGAAGATCCGAAAGAGTGGTCAGGCTACCGAGGACGACATCACCGCCGCTAGGAAGGAATACGAGACCTACCGGCGAGAGCAGTTGCAGCGGGTGGCAAGAGAGGCCCTCGTGGATCTCGTGGACCCGCAAGTGGGCTACTACCGGCTCAAGAACGTTGGAGACTTGCCGGATTTGTTTGTCCACGTCACCGACGTGCGTGATGACGGCGTGTACGTCACTCTCCCAGAGGAAGCCGCCAAGGGCGAAGAAGGTCGATACCCGGAGACCATTGCCAAATTCTGCAATGACGTTATCTGCGAGGTGTCGAAGGAGGAGTTCGATGCTGCCGTAGAATCCGTCTTGGAAAGCGATAAGGAAGAGACGCAAGAGAAGCCTGCCACAGGACTGGGACCGGTGGAGACGAGGAGGAAGGAGCCCGAGGAAGGCGAACTCGTACCAGTGGAGCCGAGGCCGAAGGGTTCCGGCTCTCGGCCTGGGCTCGTCGTGCATTCACCGGAGGCTGACGGGGAGGAAGGAACACCGACTGACTCGGCCACCGCCGAGAAAGAGGAGGCCGACTCCGAGGAACCACCCGCCGACTACATCGTCCGGGGAGATTACCGCTGGTCGATCCCAAAGGGCGAAAGCCAAGAGTACGACTGCTGGGACAGGGACGACGACGTAATTGGGTCGATCAAGTGCCTGCACGGCACGTGGTTCGCCGTCATCGAACTCGGCAAGTTCGAGTCTCAGGAAGAGGCCATGTCAGCAGTCGAGGAAGCATGGGCCAAGCTGGGCGGCTAAGGCCACGCTGAGGGCAAGCAGGACTGGGAGCAGTCCTGCTTGCCTACCCCGTTGCGTTGCTGGCCTGCTGTTCGCATGGAGGAAATTGGATGAATGGCCAGAAGGCTTGCGGCCCTTGAATGTGGGGCGAGCAAAGTGATCGGCATCGACAAGGAGGAAGACTGCCTGGACCACGCACGGCGTCGAATCTTTGGCGTGGAAGCCGATCCACCAGGCACAGAGCAATAGGGAAACAAGAAGCACGACGCAATGGCAAGCGAAGACACGGAACGGTGCCAGAATTGGCCACACCACCGCCGCCTGCTCGCTCGTCCCTGTAATCCAAGATTTGTAGCGGCGACTTGCTCAGTCACACTCAGGAATTCGACCGTCCACCGTGACCTACTAGGTGGCGATTTGCGGCAACGGGTAAACGGATCGGGGCGGCTCCTCAAGCATCCTGAAGGTGGCCAATGAGATGGGAACAGAACACTACGGAAGGCAAGATGACGCTGCTAGAACTGACCGAGATCCCACAGAACGGACAGCCACACTCAGGCTCCGGGAATCTTGCCGCCGCCAAACAGGATCGACGGCCAGAACACCATGTTCACCAGGAGCAAGAGGCAGAACGATGCCAGGACGCCACCAACAGTTCCAGATAAGGGAACTCGGCTGGCGACCAGAGATCGAGCTTCAGTCTGTCCAGGTAATCTTGACCATACAGAGCGATGGCAGGCGAAGCAGGACTGCGGCTTACAACACCACAGTCAGACAGGAGACACAGAGCGATGCCAGGACGCC
>JAJSAJ010000274.1 GCA_024274855.1 Planctomycetota bacterium
CACCGAAGACACCGTCCACTCAGTGCCCCTGTTGGCCATTGCCGGACGGCTCGGTTCGGTCACGCGTCGAGCCCGACATGCCGAAGACGCGGGGCTGCTGCTCGCCCGCCTTGCCGGTAAGCCGTGGAGCCCATCGGTCGCACCTCGCAGCCAAGCCACAACCCTTTTCCGAAAATCCCACACCACCGACCCGGCCGTCTGGACCGACCCGACACTGCCTAAGTCGGCATCAACGAACTATGCCGAAGTCGTGCTGCAAACCCAATCACAACCCAACCATTTAACCTGTCTTCGCATTCCAGGTTGGAAACGCTATTTGGCCGTTTTGGATCAGGCCGTTCGTGATGCCCAATCGGGCAAAAAGTCCGCCTCCGATGCGCTGAGCGAAACCGCCAGCCAGTGGCAAACCATTACCAACCAACTCGGCCGCGACAAACAACGAACCGCGTATACGCACAGCCTCGGCCTGATCCGTTGACACCGCGTAGGGTAAAAAACGGAAACGACGTTTTCGAATTGCGAAACGGGCGTTTTCCGGCCAAGGCGACACAGTGCACCATGATATCGAGTTTTCTCACACAGGTAGACGACACGATGAGGCAACAGGATTGTATTACTATAGGCACCGCTGCCTGAGTGCCCAGTTGGGACGGTTTCTGTCAAGGGATACGATCGGGTATCAAGGAAGCAATTGGAATGTGCGTGAATACGTTGGCAACAAGCCACTAGGTGCGGTAGATCCTTCAGGACAAACACTACAGATTCCCCGCGACAACGAACAGGACTATTTTCTGGGACTTTTGAACAGGCTTTGCCTAGAAGGTGAATTTGCGGTTAGTTGGTGGGACAACGTTTATTCGAGGAACGATCGTTTTTGCGCTGGTGCGTGGGTAGAAAGAACAGTGCCCGCTTGCATGGGCGGATTTAGGACAGGAAGGTTTTGGGAAGGGCCAGAGTATATTGATACGCAACACCCCATATCGTGCAAATGCATATGTGACGCGATCAACTCTGATCGAGAGATTGAATTATACCGAAGGACAGATCCGGGTGGCCATGTTCCCACTGACACTTGGGGCGACGTCTATATTGGGCCAGGGATTTCAGGTGGCATCGGTGGTTCGGGAGCCACCAGCCCACCTTCACCAGGGCACATACCAGCACCATCGTGGATCATTTTGGGACACGAACTATGCGGTCACGCACTACCTCGAATGCGCCACCCTCCCGTAGGCGACCCGGATCGCTATACCGACAAGGATCCCGTGATCGTCATCGAAAACGAAATCCGGGAAGAACACTCGTGTCCCAAATGTTGTACGCATCCTGATCGAGTGGATTGCGGACATCGCAAATGAGTTCCGGTACTGCAAGAGGAGCTGAACGGTTATGGCATTCAGCATATGGCGAAACTGTTTTGTCGTGCTCGGCATCGTCTTGCTATTCAGCATCATCATTTCACAGCACGTAGCAATAGCAATAAATGGACACGAACCCCAATTGAGTATTAAGGACCTGTTCGCAGACCTAGCGTCGCTGATCCAAGCAGGAGACTTTGAAGGCGCTGCGAAACGGCTTGAAGGAGTCGATATCGACTCAATGTTTCGAAAGTCTTCCCTACCGGAGAAAACACAGACGTCGGATCGCAGGAGCGTCGTCTTTTTGGGCTACGCTGAATATGCTTTTCACATTCCGGGGATACCAAGTGACCTGAAAGCCAAGACGTGGCGGCGCAAGAATTTTCTGGAAGTGCCTGGAACAGGTGATGATTTGCCCCTTTCTGACGGACAATTGCGAAGGCGATGGTTTGACGTAGTTGGTAGTTTTGTTTTGAAGTTCAATACGAGGACCTATCGGGAAGGAGTTGCCCTGGGAGACTTGCCCGCCTTGCCTCTTACAGCCACAGCTGTACGAAGGATACTGTTATTTGACGAAGACACTTGGAACCGACTGCCGATAGAAGTCCAGGTTACGCTTGAGATTCTCGTGAATGACAGGCAACAACGAGATGTTGACGATTCTCCTTCGAATCCAGAACATGGACACAGTGAATGACCGTGAAACCTGTCAGAACGATGGCACTCATCATTCTTCACCCATCGGTACTGTGTTTTGTTGACCCCTTGGTTCACGCCGGATAGTGGTGACGAATCACTGGAGGGTGAGAGCAGCAAGATACGGTCGGTGGAGCATGCGGCCCGGTGAGTGGGTGACGTGAGAAGAGCGTTCCAGAAAGTAAGATAGCTGATAAAGATCGGCGAGCCGCAATACGCATGCACAAGGACACACCGGGAGCGCGGGGGAAGGGGCGGATGGGTGAGGGTTCCCAAGAAGCGGGTACACGGTCAAGCCGTAACGTCACCACGTCGAACGCAGACGAACGTTCCAACAGATGCGCCTGACTGAGCACTCTATATATTAGGGAGAGACCGGGCAGTGAGCGATAGAGCTTCCCGCGACCCTCAGGCTCCCGCAGTGTCCGACGGACGCCCACGTCCGTCGCTGAAGCGGGTACAAATTCGGCTATACGAGACGCACTTGCAAGACGCACTGGGAAAGGCGTCTGCCGCAGTGTCCGACGGACGCCCACGTCCGTCGCTGAAGCGGGTACAAATCCGGCCATACGAGACGCACTTGCAAGACGCACTGGGAAAGGCGTCTGCCGC
>JAJSAJ010000275.1 GCA_024274855.1 Planctomycetota bacterium
ACTTCCGTAAACTAAAGGCTTTTTGGGCGAAAGCGTTTAGAGGGACACAGGCATGCATCTCGACAAGCTGCTTATGTATTTCGAGACGTCGCCCGCGTTGCGTCTGCTCCGGTCACCGAACGCGCCATTCATTGTCGATTTTTTGGAGCAGCAGTTTAAGCGAGCGGCCTGTATCACACTTCCCTTTTCTGATCTCCATACGGCACTCGCTGCGTACCAGGAAGAGATTCGTCCCGCGTACCCTGATATGTTGCGTGACAAGCCGGAGACCTATCTTGCGAAGTGGTGTTCCCACGACACTCGCTGGTTGGATCGGTTTCTCGAGGCGGGCCGGAATGAACCCGTATATCAGCTGACTCCGCACACCGAAGATGTCATCACGTTTCTCGATGGTGTGCTGGAGCAGGATTTGGGTTTCATCGGTACGGAGTCCCGGTTGAAACTGGTCATCGACACGCTTGCCGATCTGGTGGTTAAAGCCTCTGACGATCCCGCGGCACGGCTGGCTTATCTGCGAGACGAGCGGCAGCAGTTGGACGAGGAGATTCAGCGAATTCAAGACGAAGGGCTCGTTACGAAGTACGAGCCTGCTCAGATTCGCGAGCGATTTGCCACTGCCATTTCGCTGCTAAAGCAACTGCAGGGGGATTTTCGTGCGGTTGAAGAGAAATTCAAGGGGATCACTCAGCAGGTTCAACAACGAACGGTCGAAGGTCGCGACACGCGGGGGGGGATTCTGCAGTTCGCATTGGACGCGGAAGACGTGCTGAAACGTGAGGATCAGGGTGTCAGTTTTTACGAGTTCGTACGCTTCATCCTCTCGCCTTCCCAGCAGGAGAGGCTTCAGGAAGTCGTTCAGCAAGTTGGGCGTATCCGGGAGTTGGCAACGCTGGCGGACGGATTGGATACGGTTCGGAGGATGGTTCCGTTGTTGCTTGCCGAAGCGGAAAAGGTAATGCGCACCAATCAGCGTCTTTCGGCGACACTCAGGCGTCTGCTCGATGTGCAAGCTCATCGCGAACGCCAACGTGTGGCGCAATTGCTGCGAGAGATACGGGGGCTTGCCGCCTCTTTGGCCGACGATCCGCCGCGAAACACGGTTGGTCTGGAAATCGAAACCAAAGCCAACATTGCCTCGCCGTTTGCGAGGACGTTTTGGAGTGAGGCCCCGCGCTTGACATCTGTCGACTTGACCGAATATGTAATGGACGACAATCGCCGAGCGGAGGCATTTCGAATGCTGGCGGCGATGCAGCGACTGGACTGGCGATGCCTGCGTGGTGTGGTACACGATGCGGTGGCGCAACACGGCACCATTACACTCGGTTCGCTGCTGGCCGAACATCCGCCCGAGGCCGGAGTGGTCGAGGTCTTGGCCTATATTCAAATCGCCCGCGACGAAGGGCACATTGTTAGCCGTGAGGCGGTGGAGGAAGTCTGCTTGCCGGCGAGCAAAGACGGTCGGCGAGGGCTGGGGCTCGAGATTCCGCTGGTCCGATTCACCGCGACCGAAAGGGCTATTGATGACGCGTGATGAACTACCCGAGTTTCGTGAGTGGAGCGTTGCCGCGGTACACCTGCTGCAAGGTGTGGTGTATGACGACAATCCGCGAGTTTGGGATATCGTACTTGGCTCGCGATCGCCACTCGAAAACCACTTTGCCCGTTTGGGGTTACTGCTGGTTGTTGACGAATCGGAAGGGCTGGCTTACCTGCGCCAGTTTGTGGATGAGGAACGTCCCGAGGGTTACGATGAACTGCCCAAACTGTTCCGGAAAACACGACTGGGCTATGCGCCAACGCTGTTATGTGTGTTGCTGCGAGAGGAGTTGCGTCGCTTCGAGGAGGAAGACGTCCAGAACCAGCGCTGTGTTGTCGAGACAACAGAGCTACTTGATCAATGGCGAGGCCTTTTTTCATCGCGCGAAGACTAGGTGCGTCAGCAGCGAGAACTATCCGCCTCGCTCCGCAAGTTGGAAGGCCTCGGCTTCATTCGTAAGTTCGGTGACGAGCCGGAAGCTTGGGAGATTCGCCGAATTCTCAAAGCCCGACTTCCCGCAGCCGAGCTTGAGAAACTGAAGGCCCAGCTAATTGCTGCAGCTGAAAAACGCATGGAAGAGGAAGGACCGAGCGATGGTGGAGGATGATCAGTTCTTGAATCAACGCGATCCCATTCCTGGCTTTCGGTTGCATAAATTGGAGGTCTATAACTGGGGCACTTTCGACAGCACAAACGGGCACGTGCATACCGTGCGGCCTGCCGGTGCCACGACGTTGCTAATCGGGCAAAATGGATCCGGGAAATCGACGCTGGTTGACGCCCTGTTGACGCTCCTTGTGAAACCTGGTGTGCGAAACTTCAATGTGGCCGCGGGCGCTCAGAAACGGGAACGCGACGAACGGACCTATATCAAAGGGGCCTACGCACGCTTCAGTCGTGACGAAGACAATCGTGCCGACGTTCATTTTCTTCGGCCCGATGGATCACATTACTCCGTACTGCTGGCCTATTTTCGTAACGAGCTTCGGGACGAAGCATTTACGATAGCTCAGGTCCTCTATATCAATTCGGAAGGCCGTGCGGAAAAGATCTATTGCTTTTCCCAAGGCGAACGATCGATAGCAAACGATTTGGCAGGCCTGACAACCACTGAGCGAATGAAGCAGCAGATGAAGAATCGCGGTTTTCGCGCCACGCCGCGTTACACGGAGTATCATTCGTGGTTTGTCAAGCAGACGGGCGTGCGCCCCAAGGCGATGGGTATGTTCAACCAGACCGTGGCCGTCAAGGACATCAAGAGTCTGAACCGTTTCATTCGAGACCACATGCTCGAGGCCGCGCCCTGGAGCGAAAAGGTCGAGAGCCTGTTGAATCACTTCACACAACTTAGCGAGGCCCATCAGAGTCTGGTGCGAGTGCGGCGACAATTCGAGTTGCTCGAGCCGATTGCTGACAACGGGGCCTCCTACCAGAAACAGGCTGGGCAGTTGGGTCGGATCTAGCGATTGCTTTGTGCCGCTGATTCGTTCTTTCGCCAAAGAACTGTCGAGTTGTTTACACCGGAATGTCAGGCGAAACGCATTGAATTGGAGCGTACGTGTGAGAAGAAGGAGCGGTTGGGACGCGACATCGCGGACGCCCAGGAATAATGCCGACGGCTGAAAAACGAACTCGATCAAACCGGTGGCGAACGGCTTCGGCAGATTCCACTTCTGCTCGATACTCATAAGAAGCAGGCGGAGGCCAAACTGCAGACCTCCCAACGCTACTATGAAGCACTCCAAGCCGCAGGTTTGGCGGAAACCGTGTCCGACGCAAATGAATTGTCCGCACTTCAAAAACAACTCCCTGCTCTACTCGAAACACTCGGTCAGCAGATTGTTGAGTGCGAAAGCCGACGCGATGAACGCGTTATCGAGCGAGGTGAGATCACTCGTGCCCTGAAAGAGGATGAACGTGAACTGAATTCGCTCATGCAGCGACAGGGCAACTTGCCCGATGCGTTCGCGGAATTGCGACAACGGATCTGCGAAAACCTTCGGTTGCCGGAAAAGGAGCTCCCGTTTGTCGCCGAAATCGTCGCCGTGAAGCCGGTCCAACGCCAGTGGCAATCCTCAATCGAAATGGTCCTTCGCAGCTTTGCACTTAGTTTGCTTGTCCCTGAGCGACACTACCGAGTTGTCAGCGGTTACGTCGACCGGACACGACTGGTCGACGGGCGAGGTCGTGGACAGAAACTCGTCTATTTGCGTGTCGGTCAACGACCCACCTCGACAACTACCCCAGTGTTGCATTCCAACTCATTGCTACGGAAGATCGATTTTCGCAATGGGCATCCGTTGTTGCCCTGGGTCAAGGGCGAACTGGAACAACGGTTCGATTACCACTGTTGTGACACCGTCGAGGAGTTCCAAATGGCACGGGGCCTGGCCCTGACGCGCGAGCGACATGTCAAGATCCGTGGCCTCCGGCACGAGAAAGATGACCGAGATCGGACCGCCGATCCGCGGAACTTCGTACTCGGTTGGGATAACCGCGAGAAACGCCGCCATCTCTCACAGGAGATCGACCTGCTACGCACACAATACGATCGACTCGATCGGCTCGTGATGCGAGTCGAGCAGGACCTGGCCCGGTTTCGCGACCAGCGGACGGCGATGCTCAGGGCCCAAGAAGTGAGAGATTTCTCCGATATCGATTACGCTAGCCATCGTCGAGAGATTGAAGCGTTGCAGTTGGAAAAACAGCGACTAGAAGAACAGAGTAGCACGATCCGCCTGCTCAAGGAACGACTCGGCGAAGTTGAATCACGCCAAGAGTCGCTCGTCGCCCAACGCGATGAGGTGGTCGGAAGTGAACGCGAGTTGACCAACAGTATCCAAAGCGGCGAGAAACTGATCCGAAATGCCGAGAAGATTTTGCGCGAACGCGAAACCGAGGGTGTCCTGGCCCTGCATGCAGAAAGCTTTGACGATTTGCAAGCCTGGTTCTCTGAAGACCCTTTGATGGCGGATCGTCTGTTTGACCAGGAAAAACGTTTCATCAAAAGCCGTAATGCGGATGCGGAGCGATTGCGCCGAGAAATCGAGCCACTCAAGAACGAACTTGCCAGAGCGATGAATCGGTTTCTGCGTGAATTCCCGGACGAACGGGCCGACCTTGATGCGAATGTTGACTATCTTGATAGTTTCCTTGCCATTCGGGAACACATTTGCCGAGAGGACCTGCCGCGACACGAGCGACGCTTCAAGGAGCGATTGAACGAAAAGGTCACCCAGGAAATCGGGTTGCTCAACGGGGCCCTTCAGTCGGATCGTAGCGAGATTGTCTCTAAGATCGATATGCTGAACGTCTCGCTGCGGCAACTGGAATACCGGCCAGGGACGTTCATGCAACTGGAACCTCGGCCTGTGCGAGATCGAGAGATTGGCGAGTTTCAGAACGCGCTGAAAGAGTGTCTGGCCGGCACATTCGAAGGAACCCTGGAAGCCGATGAGGCTCGGTACCTGCGGATCGAGAAACTCATCGTTCGACTGCGAGAGGAGCAGCGGTGGCGGGATAAAGTTACCGACGTGCGACGCTGGTTTGACTTTGCTGCCCGAGAGATCGATGAGGCAACGGGCGAAGAGCGAGGCTACCACGAAGACAGTACCGGTCAATCGGGCGGCGAAAAAGCGAAACTGGCCTTCACAATTCTCGTCGCGGCGATCGCGTATCAGTATGACATCGACCCCGATCAACCGGCCAATAGCCGATTTCATTTTGTGATTGTCGACGAGATGTTTTCCAAAGTTGACGACCAGTACGCCGAATACGCGTTGGAACTGTTCCGGAAGTTCGGCCTCCAGCTGCTGATCGTTGCTCCGTTGGACGCCAAGGCCCGAGTCACGGAGCCCTACGTCGGAAGCTATCTGCACGTGATGAAGGACGGCGGCACGAGCCACTCAGAAATATTCAGTATGACCGCTCGGGAATTCGAACAGACGCTTATCGCGGGCGGCGAGGATGGGGCTATTCTGGATGCTTCGAAACCGACGATGTCGTAATGAAAGTCATGAATATTCCGGGTTGAACAGATGGGCACGAAACGACGTTCACCCCCTGGTTCGTCATCGCGTTGAAACGGGGGCCAACGAGAGCGCCACGTTTGATTTTGGTCGTTGTGCAGACCAAGGTAATTGCATGCATTATGCAGTACGTATTTGGCAACACGAATAGGTAGCCGTTCACGCCGCTGGGGTCTGACGCAATTTTCGGCGGAGACAGCGTTTCTTTACGCGAACGCATTTTGTCGCCGAAAATAGGTCAGACCCCTTGGAAGCGAACGGCCTACATTCTGTGAACGGTTACCAATAATCCGATCGGTCCAGCCATGATTCAACCGGAAGACATTTGCCGGAAAGCCGAGAATCTCTTTGGAGATTTCCTTACGGCTTGGCTTGACGGAGATACGGCCTTTTTCCCACGCGTTATTCCAGCTCGAAAAAAACCTGATACGGACGACCTGTCCGCAGTCAGCCGGTTAGTGCGCCGATTGCGAGAAGGCTCGAAAGAGGTGCGGGGATTCGGTTATACGGTCGAGTGGCGCGAAGTGAATTCTCGCAAGTTTGGTCGCAATCTGTTTCCGTGTCGAATCGTGTTTGAAACCCAGGAGGATTTTCTGCGTTTCATAGGCAAGAGACGAGAGTTTGCCGCTTTTTCTGACGCCACGAAGCGATTACTCGGCGAGTTTCCAGAGTTGAGAACATGGATCGCTTCGAATATCCGTGGCATGATTGAGGCCGAGTCTGATCTGGACGGGCTTCTCAACGTGCTGCGGTTCTTTCGTGACCATCCAAGGCCCGGCCAGTTTGCCCGCGAATTGCCGATCTCGGTAGATACGAAGTTCATCGAGCGTCATCAGCGATTGCTGCGACAGTGGTTCGACATTGTGCTGCCGCCGAACACGATTCGGGCCGATGAGGTTCACTTCGAACGCCGTTATGGCCTCCGTTATGCCGAGCCACACCTTCTTGTGCGACTGCTCGATCCAGAGCTTAAGCCTGAGCTGGGATTCCCCTGTTCGGAACTTTCTTTACCGTTACACGCTCTCGCCGACCTGCCCAT
>JAJSAJ010000276.1 GCA_024274855.1 Planctomycetota bacterium
CGTGAATCAAAAATTGAGTACGCGAGTTGGCGATCGGATTCTGGGTGCATTCGGCCGTCTACTGGATGACGTGGTTTCCGGCCGTCAGACGATGCACCGAGTCTTTCGCCTGGCAGGACAGCAGTTTCTGGTGTTCCTGGCGGATACGGAGCCCGAGGTAGCGGCCGAGTTTGTCGAGCTGGTTCGCGGAGCGGTCGAAGCAACTTCGTTTGAGTATTCCGGCGATTCGGTTCCCCTGACGATCAGTTCGGCCGTGACAGCTGTGACGTCTGACGATGATATGTGCGGCCTCTTTGATCGTCTGCGTGGCTTGACGGAATCTGCCAAGCGAGCGGGGCGAAACCGCACCTGTCTGGATGATGTGAGTGGACCAACGGTCGTCGTTCCGAAACCGACTGAGGTCAAGGGATGTGTCATTACGATCGAGTGAACTTGCTGGAATGACTCGAGTCGTGTCTGTTCATCTTGGCTCGGTACGAGACGAGCATGCATCGCGAATGCGATGATGAATCTGAACGAATCAAGAAATGTCGGCTGTCGACTAGGTGTCGCGGCGCTGTGCTCGGAGAATTCGGGGGCGTCCGGCCAAGTCCGGAATCGTCGCAGCTGGATGGAAATGGCCCTCGTCAGCAATCACTTTCTGCCCAGTCGACTCGATCATCGGACTGATTTCCACAAGGAGCCATCCGCCGGGCAATAACCGTTCGGCCGCTTGTGCCACAAGACGTTCGATGACTTCGACGCCGGTTGGGCCGGCGACCAGTGCTTGACGTGGCTCGTTCGCACGGATCTCGACAGGCAGTTGATCGAACTCCTCTTCGGTCACATAGGGGGGGTTGCTTGCGATGAAATGGAATTTCTGATCGGGTGGGATTTGTTTCAGGAGATCGCTTTGCAACAAATGGATACGGTCTGATACGGCATGCTCTTGGCAGTTGTCGGCGGCGATCGACAAGGCTTTCGGACAGATATCCGTGGCCCATATCCGTGCGTTGGGAAGATACTTGGCGATACAGATGGCGATGATGCCGCTGCCCGTGCCCACATCGGCAATCGTCAGGGGCGGTTCGCTTTGTTTGGCGAGTTCCAGCAGTTCCATGACCAGCGTTTCGGTGTCTGGTCGAGGGATCAGTACGTCCGGCGAGACGCGGAACCGAAGTGAATAGAATTCGCGGTAACCGACCAGGTAGGCGACTGGGGTCCCCGCGGCACGTTGCCGCACGAGTTGCCGGAATGCATCGAGCGCTGGGGCGTTTACGATCTCCTTATACGCTGCATAGAGGTCAATGCGGCGAGAGTTGCGTGCGTGGGCCAACAGGACTTCCGCATCCAAGCGAGGGCTGTCGGCCCCTTTTTGCTTCAGGAAGTCGGTTGTCCAACCTAGCAGCCTTTCGATCGTCCACGGCTCGTATGAAGACATGAGAGACTCGTTGTTGAGTTGAGGCTTTGTTGATCGGAAGCGGTTGGTTTCGCGAAAAGCCGAGTTTGAAACAGTTACGAAACGGGTAACTGCTCCCACCGGGCGGAAGCCCGTTTGCAACACGCTTGCTTAATCCAGCGAACCCATCGAATTCCGTAACTCTCGTCGGTCGTGATCGATCAATGCCCCGATGACCGGGTCAAGGTTTCCAGCGAGAATCTGATCCAGTTTGTAGAGCGTCAGATTGATGCGATGATCGGTAAGCCGGTTTTCCGGGAAGTTATACGTGCGGATTCGTTGACTGCGATCCCCGGAGCCGACGAGATTCTTTCGCTCGTTCGCTCGCTTCTCGTGCTCGCGTCGCTGGAAAAGATCATACAAACGGGACTTGAGAACCCGGATCGCTTTGGCAAGGTTCTTGTGTTGGCTCTTCTCGTCCTGCATCGAGACGACAATGCCAGTATCGTAGTGGGTCAGCCGAATTGCCGAGGCTGTCTTATTGACGTGCTGGCCACCTGGTCCGCTCGCGTGGAAGATATCCTTGCGGTAGTCATCCGGTTTCAAGTCGATTTCGACATCTTCCGGTTCCGGCAAGACGGCGACGGTGGCGGCCGAGGTGTGGATCCGGCCTTTGGCTTCTGTTTCCGGAACCCGTTGCACGCGATGGCCACCGCTTTCGTATTGCAATTGGCGAAAAACGAACTCGCCTTCGAAACCAAGAATAATTTCCTTGAAGCCACCGAGTTCGGTTGGGTTGGCGTTGAGGATTCCTGTTTTCCAACGTTGCGTTTCCGCGTACTTCGTATACATTTCGTAGAGATCGCGCGCGAACAATGCGGCTTCGTCACCCCCTGTTCCGGCTCGGATTTCCATCACACAGCGGCCTCGGCCAGCATCCTCTCCGCCGATCGTCATGTCGAGCAAGTCTGTCCAGATCACTTCGCGCCGTTGTTTCAGCTCGACCAACTCCACTTCCCCCAACTCACGCTCTTCGGGATCACTACTCGATTCCAACTGCTTGACATCTTCGATTTCCGCATTGAGTCGTTTGAAGGCGCGGTACTTGGTCGCTAACTTTGCCAGCGTGCCGTGCTCGCGCGCGATGGCGGCAATGCGACTTGCATCGGCCGTGATGTCGGGATCGGTCATCTGGTGTTCGAGAAACTCGAAGCGAGCCAGTTTTTTTTCGAGCATTTCGCGCATGAAAGTCACCATGTTCGGCAATCGCCGACCTGTTTGTTCGGGCGTTCGCCGGAGATTCCCTAGGCATGACCAGGTATACGACCGTCGGTTGAAACGTCCGGAGCAAAGCCACTTCTTTATTGCAATTCCACGGCGCCCGCGGGACTAAAGGATAAGCCACACGGCATGGTATGCCGGGACTCGTCGCGTTGGCCCAACATGTTGGCTGCCACCGAAGTCTCGCTACCAAGCCGCCGGTGCGGTAAATCGAAGTGCGTGAACACGGTCTACATGTCACGGACACGGACACGTTCGGCTCGAAATGGCTAGCATCCAGAAAAG
>JAJSAJ010000277.1 GCA_024274855.1 Planctomycetota bacterium
GACAAAATAACGCAGGACAAAATAACGCAGGGCAAAACAACGCATGAGAAGCGATCGGGTTGGTGCGTCTGTTTCCCCTCAGTCTGTCAGCGAGCGGCGACCATTTCAGGCTTGCCGTCGGCGAGGCATGGTTCGCTGGTATGGGGGTGTTTCGGTGGGAGGAAGTGGCCGGTCGGTTTCTTCAGCCCACGTCGTCCGTTCGTACTCAGTCGCGTAGTACCGTAGCCATATTTCGGGCTCATCATCGCAATCCAAACAGTGCCAATGCAGATAGTTCTTTGGCAGGTCTACTTTCTTTTCAGGAGACGGCAAGATATCACGGCAGATCAAGCAATAGAGAGCTCGATCGGAAAGATGGTCGGTGAAGTCAAGTACAATGCGGTGGTCGTACAATTTGACGATTGTGTCCCACAAGACCTCTTTCAGCTGCAGCTCATTCAGTGAATCGGGGCGAGGCAGTTGCAGTTCCGGTTCGAACCACTGGCTGATCGGAAGGACGGGTGCCCGTTCCCAAGCGAGCATCGAAGCTAGGAACTCGTTTTCCAGCGTCGTACTCATTTGCTTCGTATTGACCAACCCAAGCGACTCGTCGTAGAAGGGCTCGAGTTCGTCGCGCAATCGGGCGTTCAGCAGTAGCTGATCCACATCGTCTGACGTGGGACGAGGTACGCTTGGCATCGCGGGCACACCTGCATTTTCGCGAGTAGAGAACAACGACGGCTACGGCAACTCACCGCGCCATAATCATCGACTCTACCAACAATTCTTCGCCTCGCAATAGTCTAAATGCCGGCGAGCCCACACCTTGCGAAATATCTTGTTCTCGGGTTAGACATGACTGATACGACCGCCAAAGTGGAATCGTTGCAAACGTCATAATCCTTCCCGATTGATCAGATTGATTAGCTATCGCAGGTGTTTTCGTGTTCGATCTGAGCGATTTTGCCGAGCCGCCTCGCGTGACGCCCACCTTCGAAGCTCGTCTCCAACCATGCTCGAATCAGTGGTTCGATGTTGCGACTTCCCAACATGTCGCCGGCCAGGCAAAGGACATTGACGTCATTGTGCCGCCGGCTGATTTCGGCGGTTACCGTATCATTGCACGTTGCCGCACGGACACCACAAAACTTGTTGGCAGTGATCGACATGCCGATCCCCGTGCCACAGACCAAGATTCCCCGGTCGACGTCTCCGGCCGCGACGCGCCGACTGACACGTGCCGCGAACTCGGTGTAGTCAACGCTCTGTGTGCTATCGGTTCCGTCGTCGATCGTCTCGTGGCCAAGCTCGTGCAGGAGATTCAACACGCGCGATTTGACCTCGAAGCCACGATGGTCGCTCCCCACAGCAATCCGCATGGTATTCTATCCTCCAAAACCGTCTGAAACGATGACTTGCTCAAGATCCAGCTGGTCGATCCACGGGGTCAGAAACGCGTCGATTTGGTCGGCACATCGACGATAAACGTCGTTTGATCCGCCAATCGGGTCCGCAACATCTCCCTGATCGCGTCCCAAGAGATGGGTTCTTGGTGCCGCACGGGACCATTGGGCTAGTATTGCTTCCCGGTGACTGCGTGTCATGGTCAACAACAGGTCGGCGAAACGAACGAGCCGGTCACTTAACGGCTGGCTCTCATGTTGTCCTAAATCCAAGCCTCGCTGCCGCATCACGTCGACAGCCTCTGGGTTGGCCCGGGCGCCGGTCATTGCGGCAATTCCCGCCGACGCCACCAACAAGCCGTGGTCTTCCAGCTGATCGCTGGTAAGGGATAGCTTCTCGGCCAGACGGTGCCGAAGAATTGCGGCAGCCATCGGGCTGCGGCACGTGTTTCCAGTGCAGACCAGAAGAATCATATAGCTGGCAAGCCTCTTAAGCGAGGACTCGTCAAGGATGCCGCCACGCAGCAGCTTCCATTGGTTGCCACGAACTTGCACAACGGACGATGGCTGACCGAATCGGCAGGGACCGTCGTCCAGGATAAGATCGATCGTGTTTCCAAGCGACTCGGCCACTTGCCGGCCCGTGGTCGCGTCCGGCTGGCCCGATCGATTGGCGCTGGTCAACACCAGGGGCCCCGCCGATAGACGCAGAACCGACAAGATTACCGAATGCGCCGGAACTCGCAAACCGATCGTGCCGGACGGTGACACCACGTTGCACACTTCGGGCGGCAGTTGGCGGATCGCGCTGTCCGGATGCCTATCGTCCAGCACCAGTGTCAAAGGCCCCGGCCAACACCGTCGCGCTAATCGCTCGCCCAATTGCGAGATAGCAGGCACGTAATCCAACGCCTCATCGGCACTCTTGACCGCCAATGCCAGTGGATGGTCCGGTTGGCGACCCTTGCATTGAACCAAACGGGCAACCGCCTGCTTGTTCAGTCCACTGGCCGCCACACCATAGACCGTTTCGGTTGGAAATGCGACCAACTGGCCTTCGGCCAACGCCTGGACGGCGCGGTGTACGACATCGCGCTGGTCTTCCGCCCGGTGCAAGTCCATGACAATGGCTGCCATCAGTGAATTACCTATCCTGCATAAGCCTGCGAGCGTTCATTCCGTGCCGGTAAGGATTCGCCAGTCAATAACTGTCGCACTCTTCCGCGTACAGCCCCCCATGGGCTCGCCCCATGGGTGAATCAGTCTCGCAGCGAAGGAGGATCGCCGCCCGACGCCCCCCCAGTAAACACGACAATAATTGATTCGCCGGCCCTAAGCCAAATATCGTTCGGTCTTTCACAAAGATGAGCAACCAGTGCGAGCGGACCGCTCGGAACTCGACGTCGGCTGGCGGACCTGCCCCCGTTGAGCTTTCTGGCAAGCGTCCCCTCAGCTTGCACTCAGTTGGCCTGTTCGCGGCGAGCACAAAGTTCGCGCGGGCCGGACAAGACGGACCCGGCCAACTGGGTGATCTTATCGCAACGTGGACCTTGGTAGCCTGACGTAATCTGCTACTATAGAGATTGTTACGCTCGAAGGTCAAGGGGCGCATGGATTTCCAGCGTTACGTCTCTCTTCGTTCGAATGGGCTCCCTGGAACCAAGGGCGTTAGCGTGGGTGGGACGCCACCGTCACAAGGCGGTGAAATCAGGCAATAAAACAGTGTCTGGTCAAGGCTTTGACGAGTGTGGCCGACGGCGTGACACCTTCGATTTTTTGTCCGAGACCGTAACGGCATTGCCCTGTCGGTCTGCAAGTGTCAGAAAGTGGCAACACGTTCGCCAATTGAACTGTCGGTTGGGTCAGGGCATCCAAGGAAACGATCAGAAGCGGATTGTTTCGAGGGACGGGGACTCATCGGACTGATGCACGGTCTACTTGTACATGTGTGTTGATGACACGAGGATTTAATGCGGCACGCGATTCTCCGATGGCCGGCTTCCGCGGATCGCCCAGCATCGTACTGTGGGATGTTGTGTGGTTTTCCGTCGGCACTGCTGCTCGCCATGCTCGTGCTTTCTGGATGCAGTGGGTGCGGGCCTCATTCCTCGTCATCCGCCCAGCTCGAATTGACCTGGGGAAGGCGAGGTGTCTCGAAAGGCCGGTTTCAAAAGCCACGGGCCATGGCGATCGATGACCGGGACCAGCTGTACATTGTCGACAAAGCGGGAAGAATTCAGGTCTACACTTCGGATGGGAAGTACTTGCGTGGTTGGCGAACACCGGAGATTGCCAACGGCAAACCTTCCGGGCTGAGTTTCGATCGTGCCGGAAATCTGATGGTCGCCGACACACACTACTATCGCGTTCTTTTCTACACGCCTGCCGGAAAGCTGCTCGAGGATCGAACGATTGGAGGCACACTGGGGCACGGCCCAGGCGAATTTGGCTTCGTCACTGACGCGGTTCAGGATTCGGCCGGCAACTACTACATCGCCGAATATGGCGAGTACGATCGAATTCAGAAATTCGCATCCGACGGCCGATTCCTGCTTCAGTGGGGCAGCCATGGTAGCCAACGGGGCCAGTTCATTCGTCCGCAGAACCTGGCGATCGATTCCGAGGATCGGATCTGGGTCGCGGACGCGTGCAACCACCGGATTCAAGTTTTCGACGCGTCGGGAGACAAGCCCAAGCTGGTTCGGATCTGGGGCCAGCAGGGGAGTGGCGTTGGCCAACTGAGCTATCCGTACGATCTGGCACTCGACGGTCGCGGGCACGTTTATGTGTGCGAGTTTGGTAATCACCGTATCCAGAAATTCACACTCGATGGCCGATCACTTGGCTGCTGGGGGACTTCGGGACGGAATGAAGGCCAGCTATCGCGTCCGTGGGCATTGGTGATCGACAGCAAGCACCGCATCGACGTTTTGGATACGTATAACAACCGCGTGCACCGCATCCGGTTTTGAATGCTTGCATGGCCGCACGGAGCGGCAGGGTCGCCAGCCAACTTCGAGTTGCCGCATGGTCTTGGAAGCGAGTGGTTTAGAATGGTGCCATGGTGGTGTCGGCGAAGCATCGTGTTAGAATGATCGACAATTCAGGACATATCTTTTCAACCTTAGCGGCGAGACTGATTCACCCATGGGGCAAGCCCACGGGGGTCTTACGCGGAAGAGGGCGAATCGGCTGCGCAGCATATTGTCAATACACGAGCAAAAACGATTTGGCGTTTGACAAAGCAGGTGACCGACTTACGGCTTCGCAGCAGACGGCCTGTGAATAATCCGGTTTAGAGGTCCGTCAGAACTTCGAGCAGCCACCTGGCTGGCAAGTAGTTGCCCATGTGGAATTTGAATATCGGCTTCGACCGCCCTGAGTACTTGGTACTGTTGCTGATGCTGCCCGTCTTATGGGTACTTAGTTACCGTAGCCTGGCTTCATTGGGCAGGGTCCGTCGTTGGGTGGCGATGGTGGCTCGATCGCTTGTCGTATTATTCTTTGTGTTGGCGCTTGCGGAAATGCAATGGCTGCGAACCAGCAGCCGATTGACCGTGATCTATTTGCTGGACCAGTCCGCTAGTATTCCGCGATTGAAACGCGACTTGATGCGTGAGTACGTAATCCGTGAAGTCCACAAGTATCGGCGAGCGGAGCGAGGTGATCGCGCCGGAGTGGTAATCTTTGGTCGTGATGCGGCCATTGAAGTTCCACCGTTTGACGATGATATTCCCGATGCCGGTTCCTTCGAGACCATGTTGCCCCACCGCGATGCCACGAATCTCGAGTCGGCATTGAAACTGGCACAGGCTTCTTTTTCCGAAGACACGGCCAAACGCATCGTGATTGTGACCGACGGCAATGAGAACATTGGGAACGCTCAATCGGTCGCCCCGAACTTGACGACCAACGGAATCGGAATTGACGTAATACCGGTCAAGATGGAAACGCGAGCGGAGGTGGCGATCGAGAAAGTCACGATTCCGTCCGACGTTCGTCGTGGAACGCCTTTTGAAGTGCGAACCGTATTGAACAACGACCAGGAAGAGGGAGCGCATGCCCGAACCAAGACGGTTCGTGGCAGGCTGCGTGTGACGCGACTGGTCGGTTCACACGAAGAGTTGATCGGTGAGGAGACGGTCGAATTGCCACCCGGCAAGACGGTGATTGGATTCAAGCATTCAATCGACAAGCCGGCCATGTACACGTATCGGTCGGTTTTTGTTCCCGATGATCCAGAAGACGACCTGATGCCGCAGAATAACGAGGCAACCGCCTTCACGTATGTCCGGGGCAAGGGGCGAGTGCTTCTGATTGAAAACAGCGAACACCCTGGGGAATTCGACTATCTGATTGAGCGGCTTCGTTTGAGCAATTTGGAGATCGAGGTCCGTGGCAGCACCCAGCCATTCGAGAGTCTGGCCGAGCTGCAAGGATTCGACTGTGTTGTCCTGGCTGATGTGCCTCGGAGCACCGGATTTGATACGGCGAGTGTCTCCAGTTTTCGGGACGAGCAGATCAGTATGCTGGTGCGCAACACCGAGCAGATGGGTGCTGGATTGGTCATGCTGGGCGGTCCGAACAGTTTCGGTGCCGGTGGGTTGGCTAATACGGAACTGGAAAAAGCGATGCCGATCGATTTTCAGATCCGAAACGCGAAGATCAGTGCCGTTGGGGCCTTGGTATTGACGATGCATGCATCGGAGATGGCACAGGGCAACTTCTGGCAGAAGAAGGTGGCTCGCGAGGCGATAAAGGCGTTGGGACCGATGGACTTCTGTGGTGTGGTGCACTGGGATAACGTTGGTGGTGATGCCTGGTTGTGGGGCGGGAACCAGGGCCTCATTCGAATTGCCGGACGACGCAATACGATGCTGGCCATGCTGGATCGAATGACACCCGGCGACATGCCCGAGTTCGAGCCTTCGATGAAGATGGCACTAGCCGCATTTAGTCGCGTCAACGCATCGGTCAAGCACATGATCATCATAAGTGACGGGGATCCGTCACCTCCTTCGGCGACCATCCTGGCTCGGTTTCGGCAAGCGGGAATCAAGGTTACGACCGTGGCCGTGGCCACGCATGGCCCGGCCGCCAGCAGTCCGCTAAAAGCGATTGCGGCGGCAACTCAGGGTAACTATTACGAAGTAACGAATCCCAAGGTGTTGCCGAAGATCTACCAGCGTGAAGCCCGGCGAGTCAGCCGTCCGTTGATCAAGCCTCTTGACGATGTTTCACCGCAGATTGTTTATCCGCACGAGATATTGGAGGGAATTAATGGACCTCTTCCACCCTTGACAGGAATGGTCCTGTCGACAGTCAAGCAAAACCCATTAGTCGAAGTTGCCATTCGCTCGCCCATTCCAAACGACCCCAAGAACTCGACCGTGCTGGCCGCGTGGACTTACGGCCTGGGCCGGTCGGTCGCGTGGACGACCGACGCTGGCCACCGTTGGAGCACCGCCTGGACTTCCTGGTAGAATTACGACAAGTTCTTCTCGCAGCTTATTCGATGGGCGATGCGGCCCACGGCCGGACATGGCAAGTATGCAGTCGCCAGCGACGTACGCGACGGCAAAGTCCGTGTGGTTATTACGGCATTGAATGCAGACGATCGGTTTCGAAACTTGTTAGACATGTCGGCTGCCGCAGTCGGTCCGGACTTGAAGTCGATCCCACTGAAGATCCGCCAGTAAGCGCCGGGGCGTTATGTGGGTCAATTTGACGTAACGCAATCGGGCAGCTATCTTGTCACGGTCGTGCCGAGTCCTGGTGAGCCGCCCATTTTGACGGGTGTGAACGTGCCCTACTCGGCCGAGTATCGGAAGCAAGATACGAACTACAGTCTCCTGAAGCAACTTGTGTCACTGCATCCGGCGGGAGGCGAACCTGGGCTGTTGATCGATTCCGATTTGGACGCTTCGGGCATGGACAAGCTGTTGTCGGTCGACACGTTTCGCCATAATCTGCCCAGGGCATTACGCGTTCACGATGCATGGCCGGCCCTGCTCTGGATCGCGGCGTTTCTGTTTCTGGCTGATGTGTTTGTTCGGCGTGTTGCGATCGGGACCGAGTGGATTGGGGCGACACGAGCCTGGGTTCACCGCCACGTTTTTCAACAGCAGAATCCGCTCGACCTGGAAGAACGTTTGGAGCGTCTGCAACAGAGCAAGGCGGAGATTGCGCGAAGCATCGATCAACGCCGAATGGCGGCCCGGTTTCAGCCCGATACGGATGCCACCGATCAGGCACCCTCGCTTGGCGAGGCACTCGATACCGATCCGGCAAGACCCGACGCATCACAAACAAAAAAACCGCCGGTAACGGCGGACTCGGAAGAGGACCAGTCGTCCTCGTATACCGATCGGTTGCTCGAAGCTAAGAAGAAAGCGTGGAAGGAGCGTTCATGAGTGTCGCGGATTCCCTGCAGAAGCAAGCTGAGGAGTTCAGAAACCGTTATCAGGCCGTGCGCGAGCAGATTGGCCGAGTCATTGTCGGGCACGATGAGATTGTGCACGGTGTGTTGACCTGTCTGTTTGTTGGGGGGCATTGCCTGTTGGAGGGAGTCCCTGGTCTCGGAAAAACGCTTCTGGTACGGACTTTGGCGCAGACCCTGGATTTGAACTTCAACCGAATTCAGTTTACTCCCGACCTGATGCCGGCCGATATCCTGGGCACCAACATGGTGATGGAAACCTCGGATGGAAAACGGGTGTTCGAGTTTCAGCGAGGACCGATTTTCACGCAGATCTGTCTTGCGGATGAAATCAATCGGGCAACACCCAAGACCCAATCCGCCTTGCTCGAAACAATGCAGGAGGGAACGGTCACGGTCGGTGGCGTCCGGTACGAACTGCAGCAACCGTTCTTCGTCATGGCTACTCAGAACCCGATCGAGCAGGAAGGGACCTACCCGCTCCCCGAAGCGCAGCTGGATCGCTTCTTCTTCAAGCTGCTCGTCGGATATTCCAGTCGTGACGAACTATCGACGATCGTTGATCGAACGACCAAGGGAATCAACATCCAACCGGAACGAGTCATGAATGGCGACGAGATTTTACGATGGCAGAAACTGGTGCGCGAAGTGATTCTGGCGAGTCATGTTCAAGACTATCTGGTCCGATTGACACTGGCGACGCATCCGGGTGGCGAGTTCGCTCCGCAGGTGACCAATCAGTATCTTCGTTGGGGAGGGAGCCCTCGCGGTGCACAATCGGTCGCGCTGGCTGCAAAAGTCCGAGCACTCCTGGAGGGACGCTACAACGTCAGTTTCGAAGATATACGCCGGACTTTTCTGCCCGCGCTGCGCCATCGCATTATCCTGAACTTCGAGGCGGAAGCAGAAGGCATCGACCGTGACCAGGTGCTGCTCGATATCCTGGAAAGCGTTCCCGAGAAAGCTGACGACGTTCCCGTGGCAACAGTCGTCGATGGCGACTAAGACCACTCAGGCGGCCAGGCCGACTGGCAACCTCCTGCTCTATTCAGTGAATCGACCTTGGATGAATTCGATGGACACGACGACCGAGCTGCTAAGTCCCCAGTTACTCGCCCGCCTGGAACGGCTGGAGCTAGTAAGCCGCAAGGTGTTTCGCGGACGACTCAAGGGCGAGCGGCGAAGCCATCGGAAGGGACAGAGTGTTGAGTTCGCGGACTACAGAAACTACGTCGCGGGGGATGATTTGCGATTCCTCGATTGGAACCTGTATGCCCGGCTGGATAAACTGTTCTTGAGGTTGTTTCTGGAAGAAGAGGACCTCCATTTCTACGCACTGATCGACGCGAGTACGTCGATGGATTTTGGAACACCGACCAAACTGCAACATGCCAAGCAGCTTGCCGCCGCACTCGGATTCATTGGATTGGTGCGAGCTGACCGCGTGAAGATCGAAGTGTTGGGCGATTCCGCTCGGAATTCCGGGCCGGCCCTGCGGGGGCGACGCAGTCTGCGGCGGATGCTGGATCACTTGGGAAGCATTGAGCCCGGTCAGGATGTTCCACTAGCCGAGAGCGTACGAAACTTTTGCTTGCGAAATAGCGGTAAGGGAATCTTGGTCCTGCTTACCGATCTGTTGGATAAGAGCGGGTATGAAGCTGCGATCCGCGTCCTTCGGGCACAACGCATGGATGTCTATGTGATCCAGATTCTGTCACCCGAAGAAAAAAATCCGGACCTTCAGGGCGACCTGAAACTCGTCGACTCGGAAGATGGGGATATCGCCGAAATCACCGTCAGCCGCCCACTATTGGATCGGTATCAAAAGACACTGGCCGCATTCGTCCAGGGTGCACGAGATTACTGCACGCGCCGTGGAATTGGGTTCATGGCGACTTCGACCGACGTGCCGGTCGAACAGTTGGTAACCAAGTATTTGCGGGAACGAGGACTGGTTCGATGAACATCCTCAACACCCTCGTGGCGTGGCAGTGGGCGACGTTGGCCGCCGTTCCGGCGGCGATTATTCTGCTCTACTTCCTGAAACTGAAACGCCAACCACAACGCGTGCCGAGCACGTACTTGTGGAGCCGCACGATCGAAGACCTGCACGTGAATTCGATCTGGCGACGGCTGCGACGAAACCTGCTGCTTTTCCTGCAGTTACTGTTGATCCTGCTGATCGTTCTTTCCCTGATGCGGCCCGGATGGCGTGGCGTTGAACTGATGTGCAACCGGTTCGTGTTCCTGATCGATCATTCGGCCAGCATGTGCGCGACAGACGAGTCGCCGAATCGCCTGGAAAATGCCAAACAATCGGCTTTGCAGTGCGTCAAGCAGATGAAGACGGGCGATGTCGCCATGGTGATATCGTTTTCCGATACCGCCCAGATCGTGCAGACATTCACGCAGCAGCGGCGATTACTCAGGCAACGTATCAACGACATTCGTCCGACCAACCGACCGACCGATCTGCATGAAGCCCTCAAGGCCGCCGCCGGATTAGCCAATCCGAACTACACGCGTCTGCAGGATAACCAGGCAGTTGACTAAGCGCTGCCGGCAACTCTGTACCTGTTCAGTGACGGTGGATTCGATCCGGTCCGCGACTTTTCGCTCGGCAACCTCCGGCCCGTCTTCAAGCCGATCGGCCTCGCGGGAACCGGCAATGTCGGGATTGTCGCGTTTTCGACAGATCGCAACCTAGAGAAGCCGGATCAATTGCAAGCTTTTGCGAGAGTGCACAATTTTTCCACCAGCCAGGCAACGGTGACTATCGAGCTGTTTCTGGACGATGAGTCTCTTGATTTGGTCGAACTGAGTATCCCGGCCGGCGAAAGCCGCGGCTGGGAATTCGACTTGCCGGACGTCGACGCTGGCCAGCTGATGCTGGTCCTGGCACCGACGGACGCGCTGGCGGCCGACAACAAGGTTTACGCGGTCGTCAATCGGCCAAAACCGGCAAAAGTCCTGCTTGTCACCCCCGGCAATGATGCGCTCAGAGTGGCCTTGTCGACTCCGCAGGCCATCGATATCGCCCATGTCAAGATCGCTGAACCATCCTTCCTGACCGACAAGGCCTATCAGACAGAAACAGAAGGTGGGGTCTATGATCTGATTATCTATGACCGCTGCTCGCCCACTTCGCTGCCTCAAGCGAACACACTCTTCATCGGCAGCTTGCCGCCAAACGGTGCTTTGAAAAGCCGAAAACACGAAGGCGTGCCCCATATCGTCGATGTCGATCGGACGCACCCGCTGACTCAGTTTGTCGAGATGAGCCACATCAAGATCGCCGGCGGTTTCGAGTTGGTACCTCCGCCCGGCAGTCATGTTTTATTCCATGCGGTGATTGGGCCGATCTTGGCCATTGCGCCTCGCGATGGATTCGAGGATGTGGTTCTTGGTTTCACTCTGTTGGATACGGTTGATGGTCAAGTCGTCCCGAACACCACGTGGCCACTGCGGCAAAGCTTTCCCGTGTTTATTTTCAATACGCTTCGATACCTGGGGGGCAGCCACGGTGCCCTGTCTGCCAACTCCGTGACACCAGGCAAGGCGATTACATTGCGAACCCCCGCTTATGTCGATCGCGTTACGGTCGTGCTTCCGGATGGCCGGCGACGTCCCATCCAACGCCAGAGCCCAACAGCGTTTACGTTTGCCGAGACCGATCAGTTGGGAATCTACAAGATCATCGAAGGGGCTCAGAATCAGGAATCGCTCCGATTCGCCGTCAACCTGTTTCGCGAACGGGAAAGCGATCTGGAGCCGCAGATGTCGATTGAATTGGGGCATACGAAGGTTGTCGGACAAGCCAGCATGCAGCCAACACGCCGCGAATTATGGAAGTGGCTGGTTGCCGCCGGCTTGCTACTTCTGTTGTTTGAATGGTTCATCTACAATCGCCGCGTTTATCTCTGAGCTGGACTGGGGCCAGCGGTTGCCAATGAGCCCGGCCCGTCTTACTGGCGCAACCGCGACAATCGAACCAATATTGACATCGGTTTGACTGATGCGCAACGCGCACTAGGCTTGAATAAGCGTAGCCGTTCACACCGCTGGGGTCTGACGCAATTTTCGGCGGAGAAAGCGTTCTTTACGCGAACCCATCTTGTCGCCGAAAATGGGTCTGACCCCTTGGAAGCGAACCGGCGGACTACATTCCGTGAACGGTTACGAATAAGCTATTCAGCTTGCGTCCATGACGTCTCTTCTCAGATCAGTCTTGTCGAAGCAACACCTTGAGAGTAACACCATGATTCAGCTTTGTACGGCGATCGCCATGACCTTGGCGACCGCATCCTGGGGAGTCCACGCAACTCCGCAACCTGCTGCCCGTGTCTGGAACGATCCGTCATTGCCCACGGGAATCCCGAACCTTGTCCGGATGGAAGTCGTCCTTCCCCCCGCGCAGCGGCACGTGGCAAGTGAAACGCCACCCTACTTGCTCGAAATTCCATCCGAGTTTCTCGATTAAGTCCGGTCGACGTGTGTTCCACTGCCGACCAACCTGAACGGACCGCGAATTGGAAGCGAACAGGCCCACGGATGGCTACTTGTTTCCCAAGTGTAGTCGTTCACGGTGTTTTCTTCTGCGATCGCGTTAGCACCGGCGTTTTCCCCGGTTTCCCACAATGGCCCGATTTATCATTAGTCATTTGACATTACTCATTTATCATCGAGAGAGACATCGCAGCGGGGTCATACTCTTTCAACCGACAAATGATCACGGACAAATGACAAATGACGTAACTGTTTAGCCGTCTGCAGTTGGATTTGCATTTCGCTGCTGTTTTTTCGGCTGATCGACCCCAACGGCCTTGTGCCGTTGGTGAGCAAGTCTATTGCGATAAGGCCGGCATGTCATGCCGACGGCCGCTCCCTCCCCGCCGCCAAAGGCGGCGGGGAGGGAGCGGAAAGGGGGTTTTCATCACATGCTTTTTAGCTCGAGAGACTCATTCACCCATGGGACAAGCCCATGGGGGTCCTTCGACCAACGCGCGTTCTCCATTTGGCTAAAGTGTAACTAAATGACAACGGAGTCAACCATCTTCGTTGTCTTTGTTGCCTCCTGTTCAATCCTTGACAACGTTACGGTTACGCGGTTTTCACAATGGTCAGTTCCAGCCTGAGTTCTTGTGAACGAAGCGGACGTCAGGTGGCATGTTCCTGATCGGGGTGTTTCGTGATGTGCCAGCATCGGTGAATACGGCGATTGCGAAAATCGGGAGGAACCGTTTGCCGGCTGATTTCGCGAATTGTCGCATCGGCGATCGCCGTCGTGTCGAACTTGAATCGGCGAAAGTTGGTTGAGAAAAAAACGATCCCATTTGGTTTGATCAGTCGTAGCAGTCGATTGAGCAGATCGACGTGGTCGGTCTGGATATCCCAGTCTTGGTCGGTTCGCTTGCTGTTTGAAAAAGTAGGTGGATCGACCACGGCAAGATCGTAGAAC
>JAJSAJ010000278.1 GCA_024274855.1 Planctomycetota bacterium
CGCAGCGGACGAGGGCAAAGAATCATCCGAACGCCCCACCAAATCGGAACGGCCCCCTTCCCATCGGTGGCGATTCGGTTTGGGCCGCCTCATGCTCGTGATGACCGTGTGCTGTCTTGCCGGCGCCGGACTCTCTTATCTGGCCATGGCTTTGCGTGGCCAACGATCAATGCAGTTGGTATTCATTCTTTTTTCAGTCGCAGGCCCCGTTCTGGTGCTGGTGATTGTCAGCCTATTGGCCCAACTGACCGATTGGTGGAAACAGCGGTGATCTTGCTGGCCGCAGCCTGACGCAGCCCCCCACGCGAGCTATGTCCCGTTCCGCTCCGGCCAATGACACAACTGCGGGCATCTCGCCGAGACCTATCTCACAAAACACCCGAAAGCCCGAACTCGAATTCCGTGTATCAGGTCGGCAGCCCATCCGGTAATCCTGGAAAGTGTGCATTGGGAAACGTGCCTGCCACCTTTCGAGCCGTCTGTGAGGCACGCACCAGTTAGATGGCCCCATCTATTTCCCTCTATTCCCACCCCAGCTTAACCGGCACTATTGACAAAGTCGCTCTGCGCCATATAGGCTACTTACGCTGACTGGATATCATGCGAAACTTGGAATGTCCTGCTAAGATTGAGAACTTGCAGAGACGATACGACTCCATGAAGCCAGCAAGGTATGATTGCTGAGTCCTTTGCCGTAGACCGTACGAGGCTACCGTCCACTTGAATCGAGCGGGGCCCTGCGGCGTGGTGAAGTTGCTGTGTCGATTTCTCGTGCGTTGTTAGTCCTGGTTTGAGGAGCCCTCCCAATGAAGAATCGTGCATTTTTTCCCGCAATGTTGGCGGCCGGCCTGTTCTGTCTGGTCAGCGTATCGAACGCGTCGGCTGGCCTGTTCAGTCGTCATGCTGCAATGAGTGATTGCGGTGGATGTGCTGTTGCCGTCGAGCCGAGCTGTGGTTGCGAGCCCAGCTGTGGTTGTGAAGCCACGCCCTGCCGCCGACCTGGCCTGCTGGCGCGTCTTCGCGCTCGTTGTCAGAAATCAAGTTGTGGTGAGCCGAGCTGCGGTGTCGAGCCGAGCTGTGGATGTGAGCCGACCTGTGGTGCCGAGCCCAGTTGTGGTACCACGTCCTGCTGCCGCCGACCTGGTTTGCTGGCGCGCCTGCGTGCTCGTTGCCAGAAGTCCAGCTGCTGTGAGCCGACCTGTGGCGCCGAGCCGAGCTGTGGATGTGAGCCCGCTTGTGAGCCCGCCTGTGGTGCCGCGCCCTGCCGCCCCAGCTTCCTGGATCGCCTGCGAGCTCGATGCCATCGTAATCGGTGCTGCGAGCCGAGCTGTGGGTGTGAGCCGACCTGTGGTGCCGAGCCCAGTTGCGGTTGCTGATTAAGCAGAGTCATGTGGTAGCCGAGCTTTGACACGGCACATACCGCTCCGCGAATGCTCCAAAGTCCTTGCTTTGTTTTTCAAGCAAGGACTTTGGCTTGCGCGCCTCGCAGGCCGTTCTCACGACAAGAAAAGCCGTCTCTTGACAAAACCATCACTTGTTGGCAATCTTAAAAGTGAAACGAGGGGCACAACTCGACTCTCAGGTTGCGAGTGCGCGCACCGTCGCGCTGGTGGACCATTCACGCGAACGATGGGGGGGCGTCACCTTGATGCGTCCCTACGGGTCCGTCATTCCCGCCACCTGACGAGCGAACGAGAAGGATATCACGATGTTCTGCTCAAAAACCGCCCGCAACCGTACTTCACTTTGGCGTATTTCAGTTTGGCTGTTTATCGCACTTGGCGTCGGAGCCGGCACGGTCTCCTCGATCGCTTCCGGCCAGGACCCAAGTCGCCAAATCGCCAACTATCTGGACTCGGGCGAGTTTGCCCCGGCGCTTGTCGTTGCCAGACGGATCGAGAATCCTGGCTTACGAGACCGGCAATTGGCACGCATTGCGGCCGTTCAGGCTGAAATGAATGCACCCCAAGCGTCACTCGCTACATTGTTGGAAGTCCAAGGTGATCGGCAACGCAGCCAAGCTGCCTCGGATATTCAGGGACAGCCCATCGGGACGCGAGGCGGAGCTGCCTTGGCCGACTTCGACACACTCATCGATCTGATTACATCAACGATCGCACCAGACTCGTGGACAGACGTCGGTGGTACTGGGGCGATTGAGCCCTTTCCCACGGGAGTGTACGTCGATCCGGCCGGCGTTCTGAAACGCTTGACGCCGCAAGAATCGACCCCACTGCTCGACAACGTACGTCGCTCTAGCCAAGTCGATTCGGGCAATCGCCAGGTCCGGCGCGAATCGCGTTTGCGCAAGGTATCGCTGACCCGATTGGAAAAACAGCTCGTCGCTCGACAGGCATTTGGCCAAGGTCCGGATGAAGCAATGCGGTATCTGGCTGGAATCTACCGGCTCGAATACGTACTTGTTTTCCCCAAGACGGGTGACATTGTCTTGGCAGGGCCAGCCGGTGATTGGGAACGGGACACGGAAGATCGCGTCGTCAACACAAGTAACGGAACCCCGGTCCTTCAGTTGGACGATTGGATCGTTCTATTGCGCAATGCCATCGAACATCAGGGCAAGTTCGGTTGTGCCATCACACCGAAACAAGAGAATCTGGCAGCAACCAAAGCGTTCGTCGATCGTTGGCGTACTCGAGCCGTCAAACCGACCCAACGGAAGAAATGGCTCGCGGATCTACAAGCAACTCTTGGCCGGCAAGATGTCAATTTCTGGGGTATTGATCCTCGCACTCGCGTTGCACACGTCTTGCTAGAAGCCGATTATCGGATGAAATTGATCGGAATCGGCCTGGAAGAAGGAACACTCGGGGTAACCAGTTACCTCAACGCAGCCAAGGAGGCTGGCTCCAAGGCCCC
>JAJSAJ010000279.1 GCA_024274855.1 Planctomycetota bacterium
CCCCTCACACCGGACATTGCACACGGGCTGTGATACAATACGGCGAAGGGACGTATGGATAGCTTTTCTTTTCAGTCAAC
The DNA here is from genome assembly GCA_024274855.1 of Planctomycetota bacterium. Taxonomy (GTDB): domain Bacteria; phylum Planctomycetota; class Planctomycetia; order Pirellulales; family Pirellulaceae; genus JAJSAJ01. The sequence goes on from JAJSAJ010000279.1 coordinate 81, forward strand.
TTGAAAGGACAGTCCGAATGAATAAGCCGATCAAAAACCGTCGCCAATTCCTCGCAACTGTCGGCGCTGCGGGTGCCGCCTCAATGCTCGCCGGTTCTGCTGAGACTGTTGCGAGTCCGGCCGACGGCAAGGAAAAGCTTGCTATTAACGGAGGAACACCGGTACGGAAGTCCCAACTTCACTATCGGCCCTACGGACCTCAGTTCTACGACGACGCGGAAAAGAAGGAACTGATCGACGTCCTGGAATCGAAAGCCCCTTTCCGCTGGCGGGGACCAGGATCCAAAGTCCTACAGTTCGAGAAAGCATACGCGGCCCATATCGGAGTCAAGAACGCCCTTGGAGTGACCTCGGGGACAACGGCTCTCTATACCGCCTTGGCGGCTCTTGAAATCGGGCCTGGCGACGAGGTCATCCTTCCTGCTTGGACTTGGTACGCCGACTACGATGCCATCATTCTTTGCGGCGCCCTGCCGGTCTTCGTGGAAATCGACGGGTCGCTCGACATTGACCCGGCAGAGATCGAGGCCAAGATTACTCCTCGGACAAAAGCGATCATCGCCGTTCACCTTCAGGGGTGCCCGGCCGATATGGACCCAATCATGGAAATCGCACGCAAACACAAGCTCCGCGTGCTGGAAGATTGCGCCCAGTGTCTGGGGGGACGATACAAGGGCAAGTACGTGGGGACGATCGGTGACATCGGCATCAACAGCTTCCAGCTAAGCAAGAGCATCACCTCGGGTGAGGGCGGTGCCGTGATCAGCAACGATCCGGAACTCTTTGAGCGAGCGATTCGCTTCCACGACGTCGGCGTCATCCGTTCGCCCTACAAAGAGTCGCTTCACGGCGGCATAATGGCGGCCTTTGCTTCGTGTAACTTCCGCATGAATGAGTTCACCGGCGCGGTATTGAAGGGACAATTGCTGAAGCTCGAGCGAATTTGCGGCGGTCTTCGGAAAAATGCCAAGAAGGTACGCGAAGGCATCGCCGATTTGCCGGACCTCAAAATGCGCAAGACGCCGGACGTGGCTGGCGATTTGGGCGTAACGATCTTCATTGACCACGGGACCAGAAAACGGCGAGATCAGTTCCTGCGCGCATTGCGAGCCGAAGGAATCGCGGCCTCGGGACCGGGCGGCTCCGCTATTCTTCCGACGAATCAACGGATCGAAAAGAAGGTCACCATTCATCCCGAGTGGCCTTCGTTCAACAGCCCCGAAGGCAAGGCGATGACCTACGGGATCGAGTGCTGCGCACGCACGACCGACATCCTGGGGCGGACTGGCGGGGTCGTCATGGATCCCAATTTCACCGATGACGACACGGACGATATCATCGCTGCCATCCGCAAGGTTTACCTGGCGATGCGCACGTAATAAAACCAGGCGCCGCGACCGACTCCAATTGAGTCCCCTATTGGGTCCGACTGCGTTGTCGAATGATCGGCGCGAGAACCTTCGCCGTCTCGTCAGCAATTACGCGATAGCCGGCAAGATTCGGATGGCGGTCGCTGAACCAGCCTGGAAGGTTGCCGAAGTGGGCATCGAGCCGGTTATCGAGGACTTCGACGGTTGGGGCACGACCTCTTGCCTGGCTTACGTAGGGTTTGGCAACCTCGCGAAGCTTCTCGGGAATCTTCGCCAGCGGGAAACGGCGGTAGTTGAGCATGTTCGGGCCCTTGTCCTGCTCGGCTGCATAGCGAGGATAGATGTCGCAACAGATCAGTTTCTCCTCGGTAGCGACCCGGCGAACGTGGTCATTGAGACGTTTGGACCGAGGTGCATTGGCTTTGAGATCGGCACCCCAGGGAATATTGGTCGTTGGGATGAGCATGGCGTCGGGATGGTCCTTCCGAAGGCGGGCGATCAGTTCGCGGTAGTCCGTCGGAAACGCGATATCAAATTCCTTGATCTTCGCAACATCGTTCAGACCGTAGCGGATGAAGATGTAGTCGAGCCCGGGCAACTTCGCCACCATCTTGTCGTAACGGCCGGAATCCAGCAGGCGGCGGATGAACTCGCCACTCACTCCAAGGTTGATGACATTGGTCGGTGGCAGGTCCCCTTCCGCGGCGAGCAGGATGCGGATAACATCCTCGAATTGCGGCTCATTCGGCGCCAGCTTGCGAGGAATGCTCGCCTCGGTGCTGCTGTCGCCGAGTAACAAGATTTGGATTTTACCCTCGTACTCGGCATGCGACCTGCTTGGTACCGAAAGGGTCAACACCAAAAGGAACAGTGTGGTGATCATATGCTTGGTACTCATTAGATCCCTCGATTCGTTGGTATAGCGTGCGACACAATTGATTTCAGTTGTCCTTCCCCAAAACTCACGTTGCGCGGCAGAACTGTCAGTGCATTGGCCGCAACGGGAGTCGCTTCCACGCACGTCCGATTTGACGTAGGTGTTGCAAATGATCCTCGCCCTGCTTGCCTTCGTAGCCGAGTACGGTGAAGCAACCTTTCGATGCGCGATTGACTTGCCGCGGCAATGGCGAATCCGCGTGTTGCACTTCGTGGCGGTCGATGTTCAGGGCGTCCAGAAGATAGTCGGCTGTCTCCACAGTGCTTGCATAAGATGTTTCAAGATACGAGTGAGTGATGAGAAATGTCTTCTTGTTCTCTGTCGCCAGGCGGGCGAAACGCAGGAAGTCATTCATCTGGCGTTGGTTGACTCGCCGCTCGGACCCGTCCGTCACCACGCCGGCATAGATCGAGTCGGCTGCCAGCAGGCCGTCGATTCGACTGAAATGCGAGGGGGTTTTCAAAATCTCGCGTACGGCGCCATACCCGGCGCTAAAGGACGAGACACACATTCGGCCCAACTTTGTTTGCTTATCCGCCTTTCCCCGCTTGCGAAGCTGTGACATGGCTCGATCCAGCAACCCTTGAAACCGATCCGCGTTCTGAAATGGCGTTGCATACGCCGACGACAGACCGTTGAAGTTGACAAGACACAAAACAGCGTCGATGTGAGCGTCGTTAAACTGCTTCGTAACAACCGATGCGGCACCATGAAAGTGAACCAGCAAGTCAACCGATGACTCGACAGGCCCTTCACGAGAGATGACGACCATTTTGCCACCAGCCCACGACAAGGCATCGCCGGAAATGAGTGACCCTTCGGGCCCCCGGGCACTTGCCAGATTGTCGGGCTTGCACGTGACTATTTGAATGCCGACCAAGCAAACGGCGATCCGTGCCAAGCGGAAATCGGTCATAGTCCAGATCTTCCGTGTGAAAGCTCTGTTCGGATCAACAAACCTGACTCTTATGATACCATTACTTCGTGCAAAGAACCAAAAAGCCGTAATGGCAACCCGGACGAGCCGGAACCATTAACGTAGTTGTTCACGGGGTTTTCGTCTGCCATCGCGTTAGCACCGGAGCGTTTCCCGATTTATCATTAGTCATTTGACATTAGTCATTTATCATTGAAAGAGGCAGCGTTGCGGGGTCATACTCTTTCCACTGAAAAATGATAAGTGATAAATGAAAAATGAAAAATGCCAACCGCCCCTCCACGCACTCTCGCCGTGAACGGTTACAATCGCTAAAATAATGCTCCATCAATTTTTAACCCGTGAACGGGTACCCATTAACAAGTGCACTGCAGAAGCCGCCTGCTTCAGCTGGCGGAGTTTTCCCGCGGTGAACATGAAAATCCAGACACTCTGGCTTTGGGCTTTTTTGAGCCGCAGTTGACGGCGAGCGGCGTTTTTTTCGGACGGTGCGGGGATTGGATCGGCGGGCTGAAAGATGGCGGGCCGGTGACGAGGCGCGCTGTCAGGTGGATGCGGCTGCTTCTGGGTTGCTCAGGAGCGAGCGCCGTGCGATGAGCGCACGTGAAGCCCCAGCGACGGGCAATATCTTTTCGGAAGCATGCTGCTATGCCCCCTTTTTCTTCTTGTTGCGCGCGAACCAACTCAGCAACAGCTTCTTGCGATCCGTCGGCTCCTTGGTCGGACGGTGGTTCTTGGGATCGCTGTCATATTCGACGCTCCAACCGTCCCATTCGCGATAGGCATGATAGGTCCAGTCCCAACCGTACTCTTCAAACAATTCGATGCAATCTCGTAAATAGTCCACCGCGCCAGGTGCCCAACGAATGGCGCTGAATTCACCCACATAGATGTGGACATTGTACGCAAGTTGAAACTCTCTGACCGGCGCCAGCACCTTGCGAAGCTGGGCCTTATCCCATCGGACACCACCGATCTTGCCGGGATAGGTAACGCCCATCGCCTTGTTGTGGACACCCTGGTGCGTGAATTTGCTCGGCACATACATATGCACTTGGTAAACGATGTTCGTCACATCGACCGGCTCAAGTTCACGGAAACCGGCGGCCGAGTCCCAAGCAGAGGCCTCGATGAATATCGGTACATCCGGGTCGATGGCGCGGATCGCTTTGGCAGCTCGCACTTGAGTACCCAGGTAGTTCGCGACGCCAAGCGGCGAGGGCTTGTTCTGTACGGGCTCGTTCACCAAATCGTAACCCCACACGACCGATTCTCCCCGGAAGGGCCCGTGTGCCAAGCTCGCCTGCGCGCTAGTCCGGCCAAGGGCCGGTCACGGCGAGCTTGACACCTAGGCGGCAGAGCTACACTTGGACCTTTGTTTCCAACAGCCACAAGTCGTGCTTGTTGCAAAACGATGTCACATAGACCGTCTGCGGCTTGTCCATCGGAGGCAATTTGAATTCATACGTTGAAACTGGCTCGTCCTTCCAGCTGAATGTCTTCGAGCCGAGCACTTCACCGCACTGTGCGACGACCGTATGGCGAACGATATAGTGCGATTCGCTCATACCGTGCTTTGTCTCGACGCGTACCTTAACGGTGTCCCCATCCCGACTGGTGGTAATACTCGGCAGATGAGAACCTGCCTTGCCTTTCCAGACTCCCTCGTGGGCTTTGGAATAGATGATGTTCTTCGGCAAGCGTCCGGCTGCACACTCAACATCCGCCGCCAA
>JAJSAJ010000280.1 GCA_024274855.1 Planctomycetota bacterium
GGCGTCCCGGGCGCACTGATCATGTCCCGGATGTCGAGCTGCGTCCAGAGCACACTGCAGCATGTACAGGATGTTGAACAGGCAATGCTGGCCATTAACGCACACATGTGCGACAGTGCTGTTGAAGGACGGTTCGTCACCTATGTCCTTTGCATCGTCGATACGATCAACCATTCGGTCCAACTGGCAAACGCCGGGCATATGGCCCCCATCATCCGCAAGGCGGATGGTACCATCCAACAATTTGACGATGATGAACTGGTCGGGCCTCCCATCGGAGTGGTCGACGACTACCCCTATGATGTCGAGACGTATCAGATCGATCCGGGGGACGTCATTGTCATCGTCACCGACGGCGTTGACGAAGCGATGAATCCAGAAGATGAGCTCTACGGCGCCGAACGAACGATTGAGTTCATCAAGAACGGACCAGCCAAGCCCGATGCGTTGGGCATGGCTCTGCTGGCAGACGTGCGCCGACACGCCAACGGCCGTCCTCAGAACGACGACATCACAATCATGACATTCGGCCGCAACCCGAGCGAATAGATCGTGGGCATTGAGCATCCACGAACCGCGTCAACGCCGATCAACGCGTCTCCTGGAGGTCGGCCACGCCATCGGTCGACCATTTCCTTGCCGGCCAGATCACAGCGGTTCCATCGAGACTGCCAGTCAACGCATTCAAGCCATTACGTGAAAATGCCACGGAAGTAACCGCTTGACGATGCTCTTTGAGCGTCAAGATCTCTTTGGCATTCGAGGCATCCCAGAGCTTCGCGGTTCGATCGGCACTTCCGGTCAAGATCCGCTTGCCGTCCGGAGAAAACGTGACCGCTCGAACCCCCGCAGTATGTCCCACGAGAGTTCGTAGTTCTTTTCCCGTATCAACATCCCAGATTTTGGCCAGTCTGTCTTCGCTACCCGTAACGACCTGCCTGCCATCCGCCGAATACGCTGCTCGCCACACGGCCAGCGTGTGCCCGACAAACCGCCGCTGCTGCTCGCCTGTCTCCAGATTCCAGATACAGGCAGTGTGGTCACGCGATGCCGACAAGACATGTAGTCCATCCGGGGAAAACATCGCATATTCCACACCGGCTGAATGTCCGCGGAACGTGCGAAGCACGGCCCCCGTCTCCGCGTCCCAGATTTTGATCGTTCCGTCCTCACTCGCAGTCAGAACACGTTTTCCATCCATGGAAAAGAGGGCGCTGTTGATTCGGCCCGTGTGACCTGTCAACTTATCGCCACCATGATCGGTAAGTGTCAGCAGGGCCTTCCCGGTCGCCGTGTCCCAGATGCGTGCCGTGGCATCCCATCCCGCGGTAACGACCCGCCGGGCATCGGGCGAGTAGCTTGCGAACGAAACGGTTCGATGAGGACTGAACTGCATCATCAGTTGACCACGGCGGTCCCACAGAGAGGCCTGATCACCACCGAAACTGACGATCGACTGACCATCAGGTGAAAATATAGCAGCCCAAACATCCTGAGCCTCGAACTGGTGAAATTGGTGCACTTCGGTCGGATCAAGCAACGGACTGCAGACAAAAATCGTCTTGATGGCCGAATCCTTGGACGCGACAACAAACAAACCGGTTGTCGCGTCGGGGGCAATCGCGACGGACGTAACATCGCCTTCACCGACCGGCCGCCTGCTCCACACTTCCCGTCCGTTCCGTCGGTTCCAAAGATGCACCCGTCCATCCTTGTCACCGGTCATTACCCACCGATCATCGGCAGTGATATCCAAACTGCGGACACCATCACCATGTTTCAGCACCAGCGTATCCAGCGGACGTGGCTGAGTGTCATCGAGTGCCCACTGACACACCGTTTTGTCATCGCTGGCGGTCAGCAAGATCTTACCATCTCGAGTAAATGCTGCATCGGTGATCTTACCGGTGTGCCAGCGAAGGACGCTACGTTGTTTACCTGTCTTGATATCCCAAAGACAACCGCGTCCCTTCGCGTCACCTGTAAATGCAATCTTCGAGTCACAGGATACCGCGATCGCGGTTACCGGGGCCGCATGTCCCGCCAGATCACGGATCGGGCTACCTGTTTCCGCATCCCAAATGGTTGCCGCGGCCCGATCCGCGGCAATGGCCGGACGGCCTTCCTTCTGTTGGCCATCTTTCGAATCGGACGACCGGTCGGATTTCGCCGTGACAATCCACCTCCCATCGGGCGACAATGCCATGGCCGCCGTATAACCAATTCCTTGCAAGACAAACAGTTCACTGCCGCGTTGAATGTCCCAAACACGCGCCGTTCCGTCACCGGCCACCGTAATCAGCCGTCTGCCGTTCGGATAGAAAGCGCCATCCGACACGAGAAACCGGTGCCCCTGCCGAAACTGTTTGACCTGATGGCCGGTACTCGGACTCCATGACATGGCCGTTCGATCACGACTGGCCGTAATCACGTAGTCACCGGTTGGTGAAAAGTCGGCTGACAAGATCGCATCGGCGTGTCCTCGCAAGACGGTGCCGGAGATTGTCTGCTGTTGCGAATAATCCCGAACATTCCAAATACGAACCGTGCCGTCGTAACTTGCCGACGCTACGCGATTCTCGTCAGTCGGCGAAAAAACGGCCTTTCGGACCAAACTGCTGTGTCCCTGCAAGATCTTCCAAAGCGCGCCTCGCGCCATCGGGTGATCGTTTAGCGTCTGATTACGTGCCGACCAGACGATCACGGAATTATCGGAACTACCGGTCACCAAGAACTGTCCATCGGACGCGAACGCGACGCTGTGAACAGGCGCCGTATGTTTGTCGAGCGTCTGGAACGATTGTTTAGGAACCGGCTGGTCATCGATCATCTTGGTAAAGTCGAAGGCAATCAACTCATCGGGTTTCCAGAGCAAGACATGTTTGTCGAATCCACCCGTGGCAACAATCTGTCCGTCGGGGGAAAACGCCGCAGCGAACACTGCTCCATGATGGCCGGTAAACGGCGTCGGCTCGCCTCGTTGATTCATGCGTTGCAGGCCGGTCTGCACATCCCAGATACGTGCCGTCCCGTCCTCACTGGCGGTAACTACGCGTTTCTCGTCCGGCGAGAACGAAGCATCCCAGACCCACCAGTCATGTCCACGAAACCGTCGGATCAACTCACCCGATTCGACATCCCACAGCCCGGCCGTGTGATCCTTCGAGGCACTTAGCAGTTGACGGCCATCATGGGTGAACTCCAGACTGACAACATCCGACTCGTGACCGACCAGACTCCGTTGCCGGCCGGTTGCCATGTTCCAGATTTTCAGCAAGTGATCGGGGAGATTGGTTCCGACAGCCAATAAATCCGAATCGACCGGTGAGAAGGCAACGGCTAACGCGTACGTCTGCCGGCCGCCCTGCGGCAACTCGCCCAGCAACCGGCCCGACGTGGCATCCCAGACACGTGTAACACCATCAAGTCCGGCCGCCGCGACGCGGTCTCCTGCTGCATTCCACGCGACGCTCTCGAGCCGATGTCCGGCGACCAATGTGTCGACATTGCCGGGCCGGCAATAGTACATCAGGCGGCCCCACTCCCAGTTTCGGAGGCTCGGCTTGCAGTTTCGCAACAAGGCCAAAGCCTGATCGAACGCCCGCTCCTGGATCTTGACATCGGCTAACCCGATCATTGCAATATAGGCTTCATACTGAGCCTTCTCGCGTTGCTCAACGGCTTCCTTTTCATTCTTCAAGGCAACTTGGCGCTGACGGTTCGCTTCCTTTTCGTTTCGCAAAGCGACTTGACGTTGTTCGTCCGCGATTCCTTTCTGTTGCCGCGCTCGTTGTTCGTTCTCCGACGCAATTTGTTTTTGAACAATCGCCACTTGCTTCTGTTGCTTGGCGATATCTCGTTGGACTTCGGCTTCCTGCTTCGCAATCCAGACCAATACAATTCCAGTTGTCGTTGCGAGAACGACCAGCGCGACGAGGGCCACCATGATCCTCCGCGCAGTCCGCAAACGCTGCAGACGCGCAGCCCGTTCGCCTTGGGCACTGATCAGCTTGTCGTGCAGTTCGCGGTGAGCCGACCTATGCTCGTCCAAGAGCGAAAGACCAAGATCGAAATCCCCCTTTTCATACGCGCTGGCGGCATACGCCATGTTCGCTTCATCGAGGCCGATTCGGGCCCTTCTGTTTTCCGGCCACAATTCCAGAGCTTCTTCGAAACCAAACAAGGCTCTTGCGAAATCACGGTTCTCACCGGACTTGCAAGCTGCATGCAAATCGTCATTTGCTCGATCCGTTAGCGTGATACTCTCGGCATGTGATTGGTATTCCCGTATCGCAATCTGGAAAGCACGCACATCTTGATAGCGATCGTCCGGATCCTTGGCCATCGCCTTCAACGCAATGTCAACCAACTCGCCCTGTTTGTCCGTCGGCTCGATTTGGTTTTGGGCCGCGGCAACGAGACAAGCCGTCACGTCACTCTGCCGACGTGGCAACTTGCCGGTAATGCACTCATAAAGGATCGCGCCCAAGAGATAAACATCACTCTGTTTGCCAATGCGTTCGGGTGGCCCCGTGGCCAACTCCGGAGCCATATAGGCTGGCGTACCACCCATCGCGGTGACCCGAGCGATCTTCGCGGATTCCGACTGCTCGGCAACCGAAACGGCAAGGCCCCAGTCCAAGACGAGCACTTCGCCGAATTCGCCGATCATGATGTTATCCGGCTTCAGGTCCCGGTGAATAACATCTCGGGAATGCGCAAATGCAATCGCATCGCAGACTTTCAGCAAGATCTCAATATTCTCGTTCAACGCGTGCTTGTGAATCACCGCGGACCAAGGGGTTCCGTGCACTCGCTTCATTGAATAGAAGAGCGTTCCATCGTGCTTCCGGCCAAGATCGTAAATGGGGATGATCCCCGGATGCTCCAACTCACTCGTCACGACCGCCTCGGACAGAAACTTTTGACACTGATCCTGATCGGACATGAGCCGTGGTTTGAGCATCTTCACGGCCACATCACGATCGAGTGACGATTGGCGGGCCGAATAGACGATCCCCATGCCCCCTTCACCAATGGGATCGTTCAGGTCATAGTCCAACGAATCCGCGACGTCCGGATCGGCGGGCCCCATTGCATGCTCTCGGATCAAAAGAGAGAGCGTCGATTGGGTAGAACCTGGTTCTCCAGTCCGAATCGTTACCGTGGGTGATGGGGCCGACACGCCGCTCCACAACGCATCGATCTTCGCCGAATCCGGAAGATCTGGCGGCGCCGAATCGACCGTCGTGGTAAAATCGAGCGGTCCCGCACTCGATTCGCCCTTGCTGTCTGTCGAATCGGGCGTCTCCTCGCCGCGCAGCTGAAACGTCGACGAATCAACCGTTGCAGCATGGTCCTGCTGGTTTGTTCCCTCGTCCGAATCCGAAGGTTTCCGCGAAGAAAGAAACGGGGTCGAGTCAACCGTTCCCATCCCGTCATCGGCAGCACTCGATGGATCACTCGGCGCCGACATATCGGCCAGCCGTTCACCGCAGTAGGGACATTTTTCTTGAGCTGTCTCGAGCTCGACAAGTTCACGACGACAACGTGGACACCGCATCATGACGACCGCCTCTTAAATGGCTTTGCGCGTCGATGAATCCGATCCATCAAACGTGAAACTCGCGAAACATCACGCTCTTCCGAGTTCATCGCATTTCGCACTCGCCATTGGTGTACCGTCGCCAACTCGGCAAGCCCGAGACCAACTACAGCCAACTGCCTCGAGTCGTCCCAAGCAACCTCGCCAACCGACTCATCCCCTTCCAACGAAGGAACCTGAGATTCGGAAGGAA
>JAJSAJ010000281.1 GCA_024274855.1 Planctomycetota bacterium
CACATCAGCCGAGATCGCGGAGGTGGACAATTGGGCAATCGGTCGTTCGACGCGACCAACGGTGCACGTTTCGCAATTTCCGAAACATATCAGCCGTCCGCCAGGATAGGAAGCGATCCGGTGAAAAAACCCTTTTGTCTCGACCGACTTTCGCGGGCCGCTACACCGCGCGTGCTTCTTGCAACATTCGCCGCCGACTCGGCCGGCGCGTTGGTTGCTCGAGCAACTTGTGGCGGAACCTTGATCCTTGTCCCCAACAACGGAGGTGTTGAAATGAACGGCGTCCCACGGCACAGCGACCGCAACAGACGTTCCGGCACACGGCGGTGCCCCTTCACCAGTCGACTTGCCCATCGCGTCGCGGCGTGCTGCATGCTTGCGGTTTTCGCGCCTCACACTCCGTCAAGCCGCGCGGATGACGTCTGCTTGGACAGCCAGACGCGGGCCAAGCAATCCGACCCTCGCGGGAACTCAACCGGCACGGACGCGCCGCCGCACAAAACCGCACCTGCACCCGATTCTGACCACAATCCGACGGCCGTGTTGGCAACAGCGGGAACAATCTGCCCAATGCCGGAGTCGAGCGTAAACGTGGCGGGATTGGCCGAACCGCTCGGTCGACGAGGGATGGACGGTGCGGTTCACCCCCGCGCGCGACAAGCCCGTGGAATTGCGAATCGCGACGTACCGGTAAGAACCATCGTCTGGAGGCACGGGCTGAAAGCTTTTTATCACGCAGAAGTTGCCGTGCAACTTCTGCCCTTGTCGTGTCGCCGGTAGCCCGCGACGCGACGGCCGATATCGGATCACGGCGGACGATCTTGCTCGCGGGGCCACATTCGACGACGCCGTCTGCCGCATCACTTTCGGGATCGATGTGCATTCGACGGACTCGAAAACAACGAAAGGCATCGAAGGAAGACCCTTCCGCTCAAAACCATACGACATCCCGCTGCGCGCCTTGATCGCGCGGAATGTGGACGGTCTGATGATGGCCGGACGGCGTATCAGCGGCGATTTCCTGGCTCACAGCAGCTACTGCGTCAATCGCGTCTCGATCGGCTCGCGCAACGGGAGCACCTTCGGCGGTTGGGATCGAAACACCCCGAAGGTTTTGGCCCCGGAGCCGCTTGAAGAAAGGCGATACTACGTGGTGGCCGGCCGTATGGGCGCGGGCACAAAGACGGTCCGGATCGAGCTGTTTATCAACTTCGCCACGCCGGTGGCGCGCAAACCGTTTCCAGTCAATCCCAAGGCGAACGCGTCGAAAATGGCGATCGGCCAGGAGCGTGACACAACCGAGCATCCCGGCAAAGAGTCGTTTGACGGTAAGATCGCTCGGTTCCTGATGTACGACCGTCCGCTGACGGATGACGAAATGCGGCAGACGTTCCGCAGCCTGAGCGTCCGGGATACGATTCAGCCCCGGCACGCCGGATCCGCGGAGTCGGAAAGATGAAAGATGAAAGAAGGAAGCCGGAGAACCATGCAAACGTTATCCCAACAACACTCGCTTTTGTTCGCAGTTGGCGTCGCCATCCTGCTCACCACTTCCGCCATTGCCGCCGAAGTCCCCCTGCTTGCTCCCAGTCCGGGACAGTTGCCAACGGATGTCGGTTCGGATGACATGACCAAAGTGTCACTGGTCGACCGGTCTGAACTGGGCGGCAAGGCACTGAAGGTCGAGCGGATCGCGGGCGACAGTTTAGGGGATCGTGTCGCGAAGGTCAAGAATTGGTAACCGTTCACGGGTTTCCGGAAAACTGTGTAAGCACTGCACGCATACCACAATATACCGTGCCTTGACAAGAATTGTCTCTCTTGATCCTCGTGGTATTGCCAGCGTGACAACACAACATCCAGTGGTCGCATCGAAACCCGTGAACGGTTACAATTCAATTGAAGTCACAAAATGGTTACACTTTAGCCAAATGGAGAATGCGCGTTGGTCGAAGGCCCCCATGGGTGAATAAGTTTCTCGAGCTAAGAAGCATGTGATGCCCCCCCTTTCCGCTCCCTCCCCGCCGCCTTTGGCGGCGGGGAGGGAGCGGCCGTCGGCATGACATGCCGGCCTTAGCTCAATAGACTCGCTCACCAACGGCACAAGGCCGTTGGGGTCGATCAGCCGA
>JAJSAJ010000282.1 GCA_024274855.1 Planctomycetota bacterium
CGGTTCAACACGAACGAATTGCGGTCAGTTGGCTTGTCGTCGCAGAAGGCGTCCTACGTGGCTGACTTGGCAGCCAGCGTCAGCAACGGCACCGTGGAACTACGGCAGATCGGGCGATTGTCGGATGCGCGAGTGGTGGAGACACTCACCCAGGTCAAAGGGATCGGACGCTGGACGGCTCAGATGTTCTTGATATTCTCTTTGGGCCGTCCCGACGTGTTCCCCCACGGCGACTTGGGCATCAGGACCGCCATCCGTGATCACTATGGATTGGAGGATCTGCCAAACAAAACAACGAGCCACTCAATTGCCGCTCCGTGGCGCCCTTACGCCTCGGTGGCAACCTGGTATTGCTGGCGGTCACTGGATCTGGCCAGGAATACGGAGACGGTGGCGAAGGGGTATCCGTCGTAGGCCGCTGGGGCCGGTGACTGCGGACAGCAGATTCAGGATAACGCCCACCAAGGAGAAACGAAGCATGGATTCGGGCTGACCAGCAATGATCCATTGCCCAGCGTGGACGATGAGACGCTCGAACAGTACCACGAGTATTTGGCGAGCAGCCTCGTTTTCCCATTTCAAGCCGAGTGCAGGGTCGGGTATGGTCGCCCTGAGCGCGTCAAGATCCTTGGACTCGGTGACCCTGACGAGGAACTCGTGATCGACGACGATTACGGCCTTCTCTGCGAGGCTCGACTTGAAACCCAAATCGTGGCAGTGCCTCTTGGGGAATTGGACAACGTGAAGGGAAAGCCGGACCGTCAATTGGTCGAGGACTACTGCTACTGGTTCCACAACTGGAGATAGCCAATGCCCGATGTGGCCATGGTTCACGGTGATCTTCTCGATCAAGATGTTGACGTGATCGTCAACGCATGGAATCGCAATATCATTCCTTGGTGGCTCTTGTTGCCACAGGGAGTCTCCGGGGCGATCAAGCGGCGAGGTGGCACCGGCCCGTTCAAGGAACTTGCCAAATACGGCCCGATTCCACTCGGAGCGGCTGTGCTGACTTCGGCCGGTAAACTACCGCTGAAGGGGATTATTCACGTTGCCGGAATCAACATGCTCTGGCGAGCTTCGGAACGGTCGATCCGCGATTCTGTCAAAAATGCACTGGATCTTGCAGCCGAACACGGGTTTCAGTCGATTGCATTTCCAATCATTGGAGCTGGATCGGGAAGCTTCAAGCAGGACCGGGCCAAAGCAATCATGCTGGACCAGTTGCAGCTATTGGAACCGTCGCTGGAAGTGATGGTCGTGGTGTTCATGAAGCGGTAAACTGGTTCGGACGCTCGTCGGCATGGGCCTGGCATTATCCACCCTCGTCGAACACCCAAGCAACCATCTTTTTGGGTTTTCTCGCAGGACCAGAGAATAAATCAGCACCTCCGTGCGTCTTCTATTCTACGGCGGTTCAACTTCCCGCGAACCTTTTGTCCGGTGGATCGTCTTACTCTTTGGATAGAGTCAAGCAGGTAACGCGGCCCGAGAGGGGCGCAAGAAAGAAGGGATCGGAACGATGATGTTCTTATGGTCGAATCTCATAGCCAAACAGCGCGTTGATGCGTGTTTTGCCGGGCAACCGGCGAATACGCTGCCCGTGCGCAGTTTGCGATTGTGACACTCGGTCCGATTCTGTGGGAATCATCTCTGGCCCGGTGTCAAAAAATGACATCGGGCTTTTTCGTTGTTGGGCTGGTAGCTGAGATGGCATAGCGCTGGTCTGAAGAGCCGGAGACGCGGATTCGAGCGCCGCCCAGCCCACTTTGCGCATGGCGTGCGCAGACAACCCAATTATGCCCCGTTCGTCTAGCGGCCCAGGACAGTGGACTTTCGATCCGCAAGCAGGGGTTCGATTCCCCTACGGGGTACTCACTGGCAGAACGTGGTGAAGCCTGGTTCGACTCCCTCCCTTTCCGCTTCACAACATGTGCCCTTGGCCGAGCGGCAAAGGTTCCAGCCTTCCAAGCTGGCGAGGCGGGTTCGACTCCCGCAGGGCACTCTCTCCGGTGTGTAGTCACGGCGTGAGCCTTTGAAGCTCGCAGATCGGGTGCGATTCCCGGACGGAGTGCTTCGAGTTGCGAACCTTGACGAGCGATCGTTGTCTTGGTTTGCCGAACGATGCGGGATAGTTGCTGTTGGTAGTGACGCCTGGCTCTGAACCAGGAGGCCGTTGGTTCGATTCCAACTCCCGCAGCTTGCAGAGGGAAGTCATCCGGCCGGATGAGGAGCCTGTCTTGAAAACAGGTGGTCGCGATCGCGACTTGTGAGTTCGAGTCTCACGGCTTCCGCTGACAATCACATGTGTCCCTGGTGTAATTGGCAGCACGGCTGGCTCCAACCCAGTTGGTCAGGGTTCAAGTCCTTGGGGACATGCCTTGCTGGAAGGTCACTGGCGTGAACGGGCGTGGGAGTTCGAGTCTCCCGTTGGCTACTCGACAACTTTAATGCAGGCTCGGCAGGTGCCTAACTGATCGTCATAAGGTCGGTGTGCCCGGTTCGATACCGGGGGCTGCAACTTGATGCGGGTGGGCCAGAGCTCAACCAGGCCTCATAAGCCAGGACTGCCGGGTGCGACCCCCGGACCCGCTACTTGTAAACGACCGGGTACGCAAGCAGGCAAAGCGACAAGGTTGAGAGCCTCGTGATTTTGTGGGTTCGACTCCCACCTCGGTCACTTTCGAGATGATCCCGTGGTCCAACGGCGAAGACGCCTGCGTGACATGCAGGAGAGTGATGGTTCGATTCCTGGTCGGGCTGCTGAAAGATAAGAACGAAACGGAAGGGCAACCCGATTGGCGACGGGGGTCGGTTGCTAACCGGCTGAGCGTAACAGCCTTGAGGGTTCGACTCCCACCGGCGTCTCTGACCGTTCGACTGGCCGGTTCAGACTGATATCCAGAACATGCGGCAGCGGGCGGTCCTGATGAAATCTCGGAGACATTGGGGATGCCAACATCGATCAATCATCCACAGTCGCCCTAAGCCGCTCAATGGCCCTCGACGCCGATCGAAGCCGCTTTGCCATCGTGCCAGGCAGCTCGGTTGTTTCGACAGACGCGTCCTCACACAGGATCATCTCGCTCCATCTGAGCCACTGTCCACACCGCTCGCGGATTTGGTTCTTGGCTTGGCGTAGATCGTGTGGTGGATTCGGTTTTCGACCACCATGACCGGTCTTCTCGCCAACGCGCCCGCGGATTTCGCGCTGAAGCTGACGCGATGACCAGCCCTCGTTAGCCGCAGCCTTCTGCAGAGATTTACGTTTCCGTTTGTCCTTCACGAAGATCAGCAAAATGACATGGCTGTACGTCAGACCAGACGCGCACAACTCCTGAAGCTCCTTCCGTGTGTACTTCAAAGCAAACCGGCGGGCCTTTTCCACGTGATCGCGAGAGCAGCGATGTTTCTTCGCCAGATTGACAATGGTACCACGGCTGTATTTGCCTGGCGAAGCTTTAGTCTGCCTGACAGCCGTTTCCCCCAGCTTGTAGAAGGGCCGCAATTGTCTTGTTCGCCTTTTTGTCGGGCCATGGCGAGTGGGGGTTTTCGGCATCGGAGCATAATCCAGGCAACAAGA
>JAJSAJ010000283.1 GCA_024274855.1 Planctomycetota bacterium
ACTGCCTGGATATCCAGGTGGATGAACGCCTGATCAAGCTGGATAAACGCTCAATGGAATTCCTGATGCTCAACCTGATGATGGCGATGTTCTACGTCCGGCTTGGGGAAAAAATCGTTTACACCCGGGGGGCCTTTCAAAGCAGTGACTTTGCAGAGGCACTGGCGCACTTTCCTGAGCACATCCTGCCCGCCCGACGAAAAAAACGCCCCTATATCTCCAGCATCCTGTCGAAGAACGAGGTCAGTCGCGACGACAAGTACAACCGTAAGCTCTTTCTGCGGGTGAAACACGGCCACTACATAATCAATCCGAAATTAAGCCTGCGCATAGAAGGCGAGTGGCAAAATATTTTTGAACTGCTTTCATTCGACATGATTGCCCATGTACATACGGACAATAATAATTCTTACTGGCGCGGTTATGACCACAACGCAATGAACCAGGAGCATATAGAACGCTTTGCAAACAAGATCAAGAAATACGCCGAGAAGGGGGGTTGGAATGAGTATTATTGATCCGGCGTAGGATCCTTTGTACCAACAGCAGGCGCTCTTAAGAAACGTGCGCGCTCCTTAAACATCACGCAACTTCGTAACATGGCTCCTCTTCCCTCACTGCCCAGTGTGTTAGCGGCTGCCTAAACCCGCGCATAAATGGCGAACACCGGACGGGCAAGGTAACGGAGTCGGCATAGCTTCACCTTTCTTGCTCAGAACTCTACATCATCATCGATCTCCTCAGGTCCGGTAATGATGTCGTCTTGCATCAGCTCCTGTAGTTGCAACCCGTACCGATCCCAGATCTCATCACGGATTCCATCAATAAATTCATAAACGGCCAGCGCCTCACGTGCCGTCCAGTGGTCAGGGATGATCGGTGTCGTCATGATGCACCACCTTTTCTCCTGATTGTCTTACGCTTCTTTCGGCTCGCCGCTTGTTGTTGCTGATGCTCTTTGGCCTCTTTGAGTCGGTAGGATTCTCCCTCGATGGCGAGGATCTCTGAGTGGTGCAACAGTCGATCCACCAGAGAGACGACGCAGGCCGCATTGGGGAAGACTTCGCTCCATTCTGAGAAGGGACGATTGGTGGTGATCAGGGTGGATTTCTCCTCATAACGCCGGGAGACGATATCAAACAGCAGGTCGGCGTGGCGGTTGGAATAAGAGAGGTACCCCACTTCATCGATGACCAATAGATGAGGGCGGGCGAAGCGTGCCAGACGGCGCTTAAGCAGACTGTCACTATCCTGGGCAGCCAGCTCATTGAGCATTTGACTGGCGCTGGTAAAGAGCACGTTATGGCCACGCAGCACCGCCTGGTGTGCGATATTGCGGGCGATGGTGGATTTGCCCACACCATTGGGACCCACCAGGATGACATTGGTGGCATTCTGTAGGAAGTGGAGCTGCATCAGATCATTGATTGCTTCATGGTCACACTGCTTGGGCCAGGACCAGTCGAAGTCGGCCAGTAGCTTGAAGCGGCCGAGGTGCGCACTGCTCAAGCGCCGTTCCAATCCCCGGCGCGCCCGCTCCTCCTCTTCCCATCCGATGAGCGGTTCGAGCCAGTCGGTTTGGACGATCTCATCCCAGTGTGCCAGCAGGCCGTGGAGTTTCAATGCCGTGGCCCGCACCATCAGCAGCTCTTCATTTTTCTGTGTGGTCATCGTCATCCTCCTGCTTGGGTTTGAGCTGGTCATAGCTATTGAGGTCATGGGGGCGTACTACCAGCTTCTTTGCCCGCTCATTATCGATAGGTATACCGATCGGGGGCGGTTGATCACGCTCCTCTCTATGTCGTTGCAATGCCAGACGCACACTGTTGGGGTGAGGCACGTCTTGTTCCAGACTCTCGGCAATGGCCGCCTCCAGTGCCTGGCTGCCGTAGTCGTCGAGCAGACGCAGCAAGGCCGCCGTGATGGAGCCGAGGTTGTCGCCACGTTCAGCGGCCCGGGTCAGTAGTTCGCGGCTATTGGGAGCGGCTTGGATCAGACGATCCTGCCCCCGGTGACGCCGGGACTGACGTTTGATCACAGTCAGCGCCTCAATATGGTGAGGATCTTCAATCTGCAGGCCCTTGTCGTAGCTGCGTGCATGGGTGGCGATCACTTCAGTGCCGTCGAGGATCCGTACCTCTGTTGGGGTGGCGGAAACGGTGAGTGTCCGCCGGACATGGGTATGAGGAAGGCTGTAGTCATTACGATCAAAGCGGGCATAGGGGGTCTTGCCAATAGAGACCTCTACCCGTTCATCGGTGGGATAGGGATTGTCCGGCAGGGCCAGCAATAGTGGCTGCTCTTGTGCAAAGGCCTGACGCACCGAGATGGAACGATCCTCTGGACAGGGACGATCCATCGCCCACTCATCGCACCAAGCCTCGGCCTGTGCATTCAGATCATTCAGATCGGCCCATTGGCGTGCTGGCCAGAAGCTGTCTCGCACATAACGGATGGCGCGTCCCACCCGTCCCTTCTCATTACCACGGGCCACCGCCACCGGGCGTGGCTCAAAGCGGTAATGAGCCGCGAAGTCCAACAGCATGGGATGGAATCGGATTGCCTGGCCCTGGCGTTCCAGTACCACACTTTTTAGGTTGTCATAGAGAAGCACCCTGGGCAGTCCGTTCCAAGCGGCAAAGGCCGCCTCATGGCCGCGCAGGAAGTTGGCCATCTGGGCATTGAGATAAAAACGAAGAAAGATCCGGCGTGAGTAACTGAGCACCACCACAAAGGCCATCAACTTGTGTTGGGCATGACCGACGGTAATGTTCCCGAAGTGTCCCCAGTCCACTTGACCCTGTTCACCCGGAAGAGTCTTCAGACGTTGAAAAGCCTCGGGTTGTGGCCGGGGCCGGTAGTGGGCTATCTGGTGGCGGAAGTGGTCCGGCCCACCGCCATAGCCGCGTTCCCGCACCATCGCATAGAGACGGCTGGCAGTGAGGCTTGGATACTGCTTCAGGGTCTCATGAACAAAGGGAAGATAGGTGTCGATAATGGAGGGACGGCAAGATCGTTCTATCTTGGGCATCCCGGCTTGAGACAGTACCCTGTCCACTACCCCGTGGTGTACCCCAAGTTGCCGGGCAATGGTGCCCACCCGCCACTTCTCTACAGGGTGGTAACGCAGGATCTTTGCCTCCAGTTCTTTGTTGATCGCCAAGACTTTCCCTCCAGTTCATGGCCACCAACAGGGATCAGGGGGCTTGTGCCCAAACCGGAGGTGGCCGGTGAATGACTTTACGGTCAGAAGCCGGGAGCGAAGGTGCCCTGTGTAGAAAATTCAACCGCAAAAGGGGGCTGCACGGGCGTCCACAGAAATGACAGCGGATACCTTCAGCCTCAGTGGTAGCAACGGATGCCGGGGCTTCTGACCTAGGGGGCAGTGGATCATTGAGAGGTGATTCAGGAGAACCCTGATGCGTCACTTTCTTGCGGCGTGATCGGTAATGGTGTTGACGCTCAGCATGCTTGAAACGGCCGTTGCGAGTGTTCTGATAGCGTCTTCCGGCTGCATTTAGTGATGCTTTACGGGCTAAG
>JAJSAJ010000284.1 GCA_024274855.1 Planctomycetota bacterium
AACGGCGGCGGCCTTGATCGTAACGTGGTCCAGGTAGGTCCCGCTTGCCGAGCGGGACATGGCGTAATCCAGGACGCTACAAGAGGTTTGGAACTGCAGCCGGAACCTGTCTGCCTGCTGCTGGACCGGATTACGATCAAGACCGACAGTCCGCATGGCACGTCAAACGCTCCGCGGTCCAACTTGCTACATGCGGCACTGGATCTTCAAGCCCCTGTCATCCAGCGGATTGCTTGGCAGTCAGCCCGGCCGGAACGTCAGTGAATGGCCTTGAAAACAGTTTTTCAATAAAAAGGGCTTGCACCAGCCAGACGATTCGCTAGACTACACTACTGTACTAGCTCACTAATGCAGCCAGGAGGTTGCGATGAAGATCGATGCGGGAAGTCACGTCCCAATCTACCGACAAATCGCCGACCAGATCCGTACCGCTATTGCAGCCGGCGTCTATCGACCTGGCGAAGCGTTGCCCTCGCTTCGCGTGCTGGCGCTCGACGTGAAGGTCAACCCAAACACAGTCCAACGAGCTTACGATGACCTACTTCGCCAGGGAACCGTCTACTCACGACGAGGTAAAGGACTATTCGTGGCCGAGCAAGGGACAGTCACCGCTCAGCAAGGAACAGAGAAATCCTTGGCCCGCGCCTTGGATGAGGCAATTCGCAACGCACGCGCCGCCGGCATGCATGCAAATCAGATTCGTGGGCTGTTCAATACGTCCATTCGTCGCGTATACGGAAAAGGGGACTAACGACCATGACTACCCCATCGGACAATCCACCTGTTGTCGAGGCATCGGGCCTGTTCAAGTTCTTTCGTCAGACAATGGCCGTCAGCAACGTGACGCTCAATCTGTCTCAGGGAACCGTCTTCGGACTGATCGGTCCAAACGGCGCCGGAAAGAGCACGCTGATTAAAATGCTGATGGGCATGCTCCGACCAACCAACGGAAACGTGTGGATTCGTGGAATGGATGTGTTGCTGGATCCGGTGGCAGTCCGCCAACGCGTTGGGTATGTGCCGGAAACGCACACGATCTGTCGCTGGATGCGAGTGGAGGAAGTGATTGGATTCTGTCGATCCGTATTTGACGTGTGGAACGAACCGCGATGCCGCGAGTTGCTCGGTTTATTCGCATTGGATCGTCGCAAGAAGGTCAAGCATCTTTCCAAGGGCATGCAAGTCAAGCTATCGCTCTTGTTAGCCGTTTGCCACGATCCCGAGTTGTTGATACTCGACGAACCGATGGCCGGGCTTGATCCCATCTAGCGCGACGAACTGCTTGAAGGCGTCCTGCTTTCAATCTGCCAACGTCAATGCACGGTCATCTTTTCGACACACACGCTTGCCGATGTCCAGCGACTGGCGGACACCATTGGCATACTCTACCAGGGCAAGATGCTACTCCAGAGTGGGATCGATGACCTATTGATGACAACCAAGCGGATTCGCGCAACGCTGCCTGATGATTCGATT
The DNA here is from genome assembly GCA_024274855.1 of Planctomycetota bacterium. GTDB lineage: Bacteria > Planctomycetota > Planctomycetia > Pirellulales > Pirellulaceae > JAJSAJ01. Next base: position 1,477 of record JAJSAJ010000284.1, read on the forward strand.
CCGACACAGGTCTCGGAGGACGTTGTCTGGCATCGCACTGACGGTCGCCAGTGGTTGGTTACTATCCGGAACTTCAACCCGGAAAAGGTCGATCAGCTTCGCGGCACGTACAATCTGCAGCATGTTGAAGTAGTCGATTTGGGACTCGAGGATCTTTTTAAGGACTTTATCAAAGGGCAAAGGGCCGCGTCATGAAATGGCTCATCTGGAAAGAATATCGTTTGAATCGACCGATTCTGATCCTGGGTGCCATCATCATGTTGCTTCCCTATCTTCAGATTCTCTTTTTGTACATTCGCACGTACTGGCAAGTCGATGCGGGCGAGATGTCGGCGCAAACCGGTGTTTTCGCTTCCTTAAACCAGATGGAGATTCTCGGAACGATCATGGCAAGCACCGTAACGGCCTACTTCACCTTGGCAATACTCGGGGGGCACGCAATCGCCGGAGAGCGGGCGGATCGATCGGCTGAGTTCTTCACGTATCTTCCCGTGCCACGCTGGAAGGTTGTGATCAGTAAACTCACAATTCCGTTGCTCACCGCGATTGTCATCTTCGGCATCAACCTGTTGGCTTACATGTTTATCAGTCGGTATTCGAACTCTCTGCGTCCTGACGACATTCGGATGTTCCCACAGTTGGCCTTTACCGCACTGGCCGCATGGACCGCATTTTCCGTCGGCTGGTTTCTGTCGTCGGTGTTAGAGAGTCCGACATTCGCGATCTTTGGTGCATTGATGCTCCCTTGGGGTGCGGTAATGGTCTCGGTCGGCATCGCCTTTTTGCTGCGTCGGACGAACATGCCCGTTTCCGACTCGGTCTTTTTCATCACGTCGGTCACCATTGGCATCATCATGGGGACGGTCAGTTTCATCGCCGGCACGAGCTACTTTTTGCGACGCGTCGAACCATAGAGCGAATGTCGCCCCCACGTCGCGAGTTCTGCGTCAGCAGCCGTGCCAGTCCGTCTCGTTTCAGCACAAGCAATCTGCGAGCCCGCGGTTAAAGGTGCGACACGGCCGCTTCCATCGTTCAGACCGCTGAACGCAATCGAGCGGTCAGTTCGGGAAGAGATCGCCGACGCATACTTGCCAACCAGGCAGCAAATCCGGCGC
>JAJSAJ010000285.1 GCA_024274855.1 Planctomycetota bacterium
CAACCCCGTCAACCCCGTCAACCCCGTCAACCGCACCAACGCATGACGGTTGCCCACCATTTGATTCTTCCGCCAACTTGGCGTGGTATGCCCGCTCGCGTTTTCATGGATGCGGACGCGGGACCTTCGAGTGCCGACAGGGCGGACCGCACGGGACTGGGGTCCGGGATGCCCTCCGTGGGCACCGGGGACGATTCGTTCAAGCAAGGACGATTTGGTGAAGATGTTACGGTGGAAGTGCTGTTTGTTTTGCAGACGGCCAAGCCGTGATCGTTGTCGGTCAGCGATTCATCATGAATTCGGCCAATTATCGAGGTGTAATGCGGCCGTCGCTATCCTTGTCGGCCCCCGAGTAATCCTTGCTCATTTTCGTCCATTCTTCTTTGGTCAGAACGCCATCGCTGTTGGAATCAAATCGTTTGATGTAGCCAACGGCGTACTTCACATACTTGGCCATTTTCTCGGACATTCCGGTCGTTTGTGTGGCGGCCGGCGGGCTGCTCGACCCGGTCGAAGTCGATTTGCCGGGTACCGATGCAGTTGCCGGGGGCGGGGATCCGAGTACCGCACCGGCCTCGGTTGCTTGCAGGCACTCCTTGGCGGTGATGATTCCGTCACGATTGAGGTCGAACTGCGTGAAATCCTTGACGATGCCATTGGACCAAGACGTAGCGAACTCGGACATCATTATCTGGCCGTCGGCATTTGCGTCACGCTGAGCAAACCACTCGGGCATGCCTTCAGGAAGTAATTCCGTGGCCGTTCGCAACCGAATTGCCCTCGGGCCGTTTGATGTGGCCGAGCTGGATTTTGAGCTGGAGGATTTTTTTTGGCTTCTCGATGAACTGGAACGACCTCCCGACGAGCTGCGACTGTCTCCATTTCGGCTTGAAAACCAGCGTGACCGTCCGTCGCCACCTCGGCTAGATCGACCCGACATCCGATCAGCCATCCATTTCGCCAGTTCTTCTTTAGTGATCTTTGAATCGTGATTTGTATCCGCGGCCGAGGGATCGGTGCGAAATGACGACCATTCTTCCTTTTCCAGTACTCCATTCTTATTGCGGTCGTAGCGGGACATGATCATGCGGGTCATCATCTCACGTCGCGGATCACTGCTCGACGACGACGAGGATGAGGACTTAGACGAGCTTGAGCGCCCTCGCGACGATTGGCTGCTTGTCGAGCTTCCGCTACGCTGGTTACGGCGAATTGCATAACGGAGTGCCAGCTCGTTTAGAGTCAGCCGGCCATCATGATTGCGGTCTGTGTGCAGCGGGTCATCGCGCCAACGCGCTCCCTGAATCTCTTTCTTATCCAAAACCCCATCATGATTTCGATCGTACCGCCCCAAAGTACGCCGCGCCTCATCGCGATCGGCATCCTCGATCTTGACCGCCATTTGCTCACCGAGCGTCCCGAATCCGGGTACCGGTTCGAGTTCGTCGGGTTCTCCGAAGTCGGGGACCAGCGGTTCGATTTCCTGGGATGAAGAAGATCTGCTTGGTCGACCGCTGCCACTCCGGGAGTTCCCACTCGACGTCCCGCCACTACGTCGGGCCCGCATTTTCTCGAATGCCTGAGCGATCGTCTCAAGCCGAATAGGTCGCGACATGTCCAGTTTTGCCTCCTGGGCCAGTCGGGACAGGAACCCTCGCGCAGGTCCCTGGACCTCGTCAGGATCCAGCATGCCGTTGTGATTTGTGTCCATTCGCTGCAGGAAGGCCATTGGGCCGCTGGTGCTGCGCCCGCTTCCTGACGATCGATCGCCGCGGGATGGTCGTTGGGCCTGTACGGACAAGGTCCATGCGGGCATTAGCAGTATACTGATCACCAAGAGCCATTTTTTAATTGTGAGCATCGTATTGCACTCGTTTTCTGGTTGGTCCGTCTTAAATGGCAAGCAAGACAATACAATAATGTACCCCACTCCATGGGTCCATTATCGCCGAACCGTCGGCAGCAATCCAGTCTTTGCGCCATCGAAATGTCGGGGCGCAGTATCCCCACCGCATATCGATGAAACCCCCGATTTTTCCATAAGTTCCGATCATGTGGCCAGACACGGGGTTTGGTTACACTTTAGCCAAATGGAGAACGCGCGTTGGTCGAAGGACCCCCATAGGGCTTGTCCCATGGGTGAATAAGTCTCTCGAGCTAAAAAGCATGTGATGAAAACCCCCTTTCCGCTCGCTCCCCGCCGCCTTTGGCGGCGGGGAGCGAGCGGCCGTTGGCATGACATGCCGGCCTTAGCTCAATAGACTCGCTCACCAACGGCACGAGGCCGTTGGGGTCGATCAGCCGAAACAACAGCAGCGAAATGCAAATCCAACTGCAGACGGCTAAACAGAGACGGGGTTTGCAGAACGGCCATTGGGGACGGGCCCATGCGGTTCGAGCGGTAGATTGTGCCCGGTTGCGGCCCGATCGCGGCAAGAAGTCCGATCTCTGGAGGTCGTCCTTTTCTTGGCAAACCAACACACGCGTAGCGGATAATCCTATAATCCATATTCCGTTGTGCCCCTGCCACGTTCGGCTGGGGGGGCGTTGGGAGGTGGTGACTTGAGAAATCCGTTGCGGAGGGCGGCATCATGTTTAGGCTGGTCTTGTCAATAAGCGTATCTGTGTTGAGCGTAGTCTTCCCCGTGCGTTGGGTCGCGGCTGCGGACCGAGCGTCCGGTGCCGAGCGTCCGAATATTCTGTGGATCACCGTGGAGGATATGAGTCCGACACTTGGTTGTTGGGCAGATGCGTATGCATCGACCCCGAACATCGATCGCCTTGCGAGAGAAAGCGTCAAGTATACCCAGGTCTTCGCCACGGCTCCCGTCTGTTCACCGGTGAGGTCCTGTTTGATCACCGGCTGCTATGCGACATCGCTTGGCACGCAACGGCTAAGGTCCGCGTTCCCGATCCCCAAAAAAATGAAAGGATTTCCAGCACTCTTGCGCCAAGCGGGATACTACTGTACCAACAACGTGAAAACCGATTACAACACGTCCCGCGAGCCTGAGATCATCAAAGCGTCGTGGAACGAGTGCAGCCCGAAGGCACATTGGCGAAATCGCGAACCAGGGCAGCCGTTTTTTGCCGTGTTTAATGACATGACGACCCATCAGTCTCGGACCATGGTCTGGCCCTACAAGCAATTCCAGCGGGAAGTGCAGAGTCACCTGACGGCCGATCAAATTCACGACCCGAGTAAAGCACCTCTGCCACCCTACTATCCCGACACGCCGCTCGCGCGGAAGACGGTAGCCCGGTACTACGATTGCGTTTCGGTGATGGACCAGCATGTGGGCGAGTTATTGAAGCAACTTGAGGAAGACGGGTTATCCGAGCAGACGATCGTGTTTTTCTATTCGGACCACGGATCCGGAATGCCGCGTCACAAGCGAGCCTTGTTTGATTCGGGTATGCATGTGCCGCTGTTGGTCCGTTTTCTAAGTCGCTATCGAATGTTTGCTCCGGCCCAGCCGGGTGGCGACGTTGATCGCTTGGTCAGCTTCGTCGACTTTCCTCCTTCGGTGCTGGCGTTTTGCGGTGTCGACATCCCAGACTATATGCAGGGACGGCCGCTACTGAGCCAGTATGAGAAGCGTCTTAGGGACTGCGTTTTCGGTGCTCGTGATCGCGTGGATGAAGTCTTCGATCTCGCGCGTTCGGTGCGAGACCATCGGTACCTATACATTCGAAACTACATGCCTCATCTTTCGTACCACCAGCCATCCTGGTGGCCTGGTCAGAGCCTGTTTCGGCAGCAGCTTTCTCAGATCGCGCTCCAGGATCTGGATGCGATGCCACAGGGTGTGCGGCAATATCTGAACCCGACACGTCCGCTGGAAGAGTTGTACGATGTCCAGACTGATCCCCTCAACTTGCACAACTTGGCTGGTTCCAAAGCACATCAAGACGTCTTGGGTGCGATGCGTCATCGATTGCATCGTGAAATTGTGGAGACGCGTGACCTTGGTTTTCTGCCGGAGGAGCAGGTGTGGAGTCGTCTGGCGACGCAAACACCATACGACATGGCTCGCGACCAGCAGCGTTATCCGCAAATGCGGTTGCTCGACGCCGCGTCGTTGGTTGGTACCGGCCCTGGATCGATAGAACGACTTGTGCGGGGATTGAGTGACGCTGAACCTGGAGTGCGATACTGGTCGGCGGTCGGCCTGGCTGCTCTCGGTCGCAAAGCAAAGTACGCTTCGACGGCGTTGGCCCAAACGCTCGAGGACCCTTCAGCTGCCGTTCGGATCGAAGCGGCCGGGGCGCTTGCGAGGATGGGCGAGAGTTCGAAGGCCTTGCCAGTCTTAGTTACGGCATTGCAAGGACGTGACATCAGCGCGAGCCTGCATGCTGCGCGAACGCTCGAATTGCTCGGCCCAGTCGCCAATCCGGTTGCGCCCGCGATGCAAGCCATCCACCAACGCATGAAAAACAGGACGGATGTCGGGATGTTCGTTTTCTTCGCGACCGACGACTTCCTGAAGACGCTGGCCGAGCCTTGACGGGCCGCGATCCGTTGCTCAGGTGAATATGATTTGCGCTCCGGCCGATGCTTCGTAGAACGCACCGACCGTCAATATGTCGTCGACTTCGTCGCACAGGTCCGCTTTCGTGTAGTGAAACATGTCCATCGCTGCCTTGCAGGCAAAGATCGTACCGCCCGCATCGTGGATCATCTCGATGAACTCGCCGACTGGAGGAATCTCGAGTTTCTCCATTTCTCGCTTCATCATCATGGTTGCCAGTGCCGACATGCCGGGCAGCGCGCCCAGGAACGTCGGGATGTGCATCGCCGGGTTGCCGACCGTCGCAACCTTCATCTTGTTCATTTTCGATTTGATAATGGCCTCCAATCCAAAGAACGTAAAGAAAATACTCGCGTCGATGCCGTCCATCAAGGCACCGTTACCCATGATCAGCCCCGGGTATACTCCCTCGAGTGATCCTTTGGAAATCACAATCGATACCTTGGTTATCGCATCATCACTCATGCTCTAGGCTCCTTGACTTGAAGAGTCGCGTGCTCACCTCTCGATTGCAAGTAAACGACCGTACGATGGTCTTTCAGGCCGTCGACCGAGTGTCCGAATCGGAGTTGTCGCCAGGTCGTCGGAAGTCGCTTCGCGTTGGGTTTGGAATCCATTCGTACTAACTCGGAAAACGCACCCACTCAGAAAGTTCACTTCTCGACAGGCGACGTGTCTTTACCCAGATCTGTCCGCTGGGCCTGTCCTGGCGAAAGAAATGACTGGTCAGCCACAAACACAGGAAAACGACGGCAATGGTCACCGGCACCATTGTCAACGGCTAGATGCATCCTTCCGGTTTGCCAAGTCCGGAGATTTTGGCAGCTTTTTTGGCTGGGCCTTTGGGGAAGAGCTGGAAGAGTTCCTTGGTTCCCACGCCACTTTCGTTCTTGACTTTGCGCAGTGATGGAACCTTACCGTTGGCCGCCGCTTCTTGACGCATGAAGTTAATCACCATGAAATGCCGATCGGTCAGTTCGATATCGAACTCGGTCGCGATGGCTCGCGCAATGGCTTCATTCCATTGTTTCGGATCGGTCATGAATCCCTCGTCGTCGACGGAGACTAGCGTGCCGCCGAGTGCTTTTTCGGGCATGTCGGGTTCCTTGGAGAACGAGTCTGGATCACTTGGTTCTTGCAAAGCTTGTGCGAAGTTTCTAATAAACGTGGCCAGGCCGAACAGATGCCGAACCCCCGGGGTGCGAGTCGTCCGATGGAGGTTCCACAGTGAGGCTTGGTTCACGTCCTGAATCCGAATGCGGTTGGTTTGCGTCTTGCGGATCCAGTCCCGCGCCGGCGATCAGTCCTCGGGACGACTGCCGTCATCACACATTTTCACGATCTTGGGGTCGAACCGACCGACGACGGTAACCAGGTCGGCCTGCTGCTGCATGACCGCTCGGATGTCTTTATAGACGCCAGGCACTTCATCGGCACCGGCTGACAGAACACGGACACCCCGTCTTGCCAAATCGTTCCGCACGGCCTTCCATCGGTACGTGTCGCGTGCTTTCCTTCGGGACATGCGTCGCCCGGCTCCGTGGGAGGCCGAGTTGAGCGAGGCGGGACAGCCTTTCCCGCGGACAACAAAGGCTGGGTCGGCCATCGAGCCGGGGATTACGCCAATCTGGCCTGTTGCCGCGGGTGTTGCTCCCTTGCGATGGACAACGACTTCACGGCCTTCATGGATTTCTTTCCATGCGAAATTGTGGTGGTTTTCGACGGTCGCTAGTACATGGGCGCCGAGCAATTTGGCGACCAGACGATGGATTATCTCGTGATTGGCGGCCGCGTACTGACCCATCAGTGTCATTGCTTCCCAATACTCCTGGCCTTCCTGACTGTCTAGTTCGAGCCACGCCAACCGTCCGAGATTATCGTACTTGCTGGGCAAACGGGCTCGCGCAATTGCGCTGTAGGTCGAGCAGACGGCTGCCCCGGCGCCCCGGCTGCCGCTATGGCTCAGCAGGGCAACGTACTGGCCCGGATCTAGGTTGAGTTGGTCATCACGCGTCTGCAGCGCCAATAGCCCGAATTCGGCAAAGTGATTGCCGGATCCGGACGTGCCAAGCTGCTTCCAGGCAACATCCTTCCGCTGCCGCGTAATCCGTGTGACATTCCAATCGCGATCCATGACCGGGTGTGATTTCGGCGTCTCATGTTCCACGCCCACTCCGAATCGCGTACCACGCTGCAAGGCGTCTTCATAGCGATGAAACGATTTGTCTATCGTTTCAGGTTGCATATCCAGAACCGACAGTTTCATGCGACATGCAATGTCAACTCCAACCGCGTACGGGAGGACGGCGTTTTCACACGCCAATACACCACCAATCGGAAGTCCATAACCGACGTGAGCGTCGGGCATCAAAGCCGCGGCCGCTGCCACCGGGACCTGGCAAGCTTGACGCATTTGCACATGAGCCGCCTCGTCGATCTGGTCGGCTCCCCAGGTCTGATACGATACCGGTTCAGCACGCACGAACTGCCGGTCCGCAATCAAATCCTCGGCGAATGGTCCAAGCTGCCGGTCGTCCAGAAAGGATTCGGGATCGTCAAGAACCAGCTTGATTAGCTTCTTGACCGCCCTCCCTTTAGCCCGTTTGGATTCGGTGATTCTTCGGATCGCCCCGATTGCCGCATGGGTGCAGGCCTTGGGAACTCCCAGCTTCTGAAGTTGGCGACTGTTCATCCTGCTCACTCTGCTTCAAGAAAAAAACGTAACCGTTCATGGCGAGAGTGCGTGGAGGGTCAGTTGTCACTGGAAAGAGTATGACCCCGCTGCGCTGCCTCCCTCGATGATAAATGAGTAACGCCAAATGACGAATGATAAATCGGGCGTGTGGGAAATCGGGGAAAACTCTGGTGCTAACGCGATGGTAGACGAAAACCCCGTGAATGACTACAAAAAACCTTTCTTGCCATGTGACGCAAAAGCCGTTGAACCCAGGTAATGTCCCGGGGCTGGTGAGTCCGAACAACCCGGCGAGCGCGAACAGACCAGCCGACTTGGCCTGCCATGGCTCATTGATGGCATAATAGCGGCATTTTGCCTGTTGGACAGATCTCTAGGCATGGATAAAACAGGCAGAATAGGAAGGTGGTTTTGGTTGGCAATTGCTGAAATGTGTGGGGAGACCGTTTCTCCGGTCCGCGAATCGTGTATTTTGGAATGGTGCTGGGGGGCGGTTTCCGTCCGCCCCAGTTTTCTTGTTCGACGGTCGTCGGGTCCCGTGCTGGAGTCACCATGAAAATAGAACGCATTGAGACGCTGGTCTGTCATGCTCGGATGCGGAATTGGGTGTTCGTCAAAGTGATCACGGATCAACCGGGGTTGGTTGGCTGGGGTGAGGCGACATTGGAGTGGCACACTCGCAGTGTGGTTGGTGCCGTAGAAGACCTGGCGTCGCTTTTAATTGGCGAGGACCCGACGCGTGTCGAGCACTTGTGGCAAGTGATGTGGCGGCAGCATTTCTGGCACGGAAGCGGGATCGTCCGCGCGACGGCCATTGCGGGACTCGATCTAGCTTTGTGGGACATTGCCGGTAAGACGCTGGGAGTTCCCTGCCACAAATTGTGGGGCGGGCCGGTTCGCGACTATGTCCGTCTCTACAGCCATCTGGGGGGCGGTAAGATGGAAAGTTTCTACGAGACACCCGTGGAAAACGCCGGACGGTTCGCCGATCTGGCACACGAAGCTGTGGAGGACGGATTTACGGCGTTCAAGGCGATGGCGGTTCCGCCCACCATGCCGATCGAAGGGCTGAAGCCGATCCGAGCGGCGACTGCCTGTGTGGCAGCCATTCGAGATGCGGTTGGGGACGATATCGATGTGATGGTCGATTGCCACGCACGTCCCTCACCGGCCATGGGATTGCAGTTTGCCAAGGCGATGGAGCCCTATGGCCTGTATTTTTTTGAGGAGCCGTGTTGGCCCGAGTCGGTTGAGGGGCTGGCAATGATCAATGCGGCGGTCTCCACGCCAATTGCGACCGGCGAGCGGGTTACCCAGCTGCCTGCGTTTCGGGATCTGTTTGCACGTCGCGCGTGCGAGATCTGTCAGTTGGATATCACGCATTGTGGTGGACTGACGGAAGCACGACGCGTGGCCGCATTGGCCGAAAGCTATCGCATTGCCCTGGCACCTCACAATCCCCAGGGGCCAGTCAGCACGGCCGCTTCTTTGGAATTTGGCTTCTCGCAGCCCAGTTATATTATTTGTGAGTCCGTACACAGCGATGTGCCGTGGCGCGAGGATGTGGTGGAAGAAGGGTTCGTGGTCGATCCCAAGACACGAACCGTTCGACCTAACATGCGTCCTGGGCTCGGGATTTCAATTGATGACAACGAAGTGCGCAAGCACCCGTTCCAGCAAGAGGCCCTCCAACGCGTCTTTTATCGTGACGGTAGCGTTGGCGATTGGTAGAATCGCGAGAGTCGCGACCAGCCAGTGGCGCCGTTGGTTCGCTTGGAGGGCGACGTGGCGGCACGGTATTTCGTCGGTCGACGGCCTGAAAGACCATCGTACGGTTGTTGATGACAACCATCAGGTTGACATGTGCACTTGCCTCTGAAGGGAGATCTCGAGAGTGTCCAAGCCAGATCATGCGAATATTCACAGGCGGACGTTTGTTCAAACAAGTGGACTCGCAGCCGGCGGCGCGTTGCTGGGGCAGAGCGGGCTCTGTCACGCGGCCGAAGATCGGCCCGTGGAGGTCGAACCGGATACGGTTGCCGGCCCACTGGCGCGTCGTACACTCGGACGTACCGGCCAGTCCATAACGACCATGACATTGGGAACCGCCCCGTGTGGGCTCTGTCCAAAAATCCATCCACCGGAGATCGCGAAGATCGTCACGACCGCGTTGGATTTGGGTATCACGTCAATCGACACAGCGCCAGCCTACAAGCAGTCGGAAGAAGGGATCGGCCTGGCCCTCGGGCAACGAAGGAAAGATGTGTTTCTGGCAACAAAAGTTCTGGCCAAGACCGTCGAAGAAGCGGAAAAATCCCTGACGAATTCGTTTCGTTTGTTACGAACCGACTGGATCGACTTGGTCTATTACCACAGTGTTGGTGTTCAGGATGTCCAGCGGGCGATGCTGCCGGGCGGAGTTTTCAATTGGCTTGTCAAACAAAAAAAAGCAGGGAAGTTCCGGTACCTGGGAATTTCGGGGCACAATCGGCCGGGCCGATTCCTGCCTCTCTTGGAAACCGACCAAGTGGATGTTCTGTTGGCCGTGATCAACTTTGTCGACCAGCATACGTATCGGTTTGAAGAAAAAGTACTGCCGGTCGCGAGAAAACACAATGCTGGAATTGTCGCGATGAAAGTCTTCGGTGGTGCGAGTCGTCGTGCCGGGTCGTACGAGAATCCGAAGGCGCCGCCGGAACTGGATTTGAAGTACCTGGATCAGGCGATTGGTTACGCATTGAGCGTGCCGGGCGTGGCGACGGCAAACCTGGGCGCGCACAATGTAGATCAGGTGCGCAAGAATGTGGCCATGGTTCGCGCCTTCAAACGCCTTTCGGGCGAGCAGCAGCGTGCGCTGGCCCAACTGGGCAAGCAGCTTGCCGGTAAATGGGGAGACCATTTCGGACCCGTGGCTTAAAGCTGGATACGTCCGAGAGAATCAGCAGTTGTGTATCAGCTGCTTTTGTTCTTTTTTCGTAAACGATTACGATTGTGGTATTATACACTTTTGTCATCGTGACTGGTCCCGATTGAAGGTTTTGGCCCGTGCCTGAGGGGAATTACATGGTCGAGCACGTCGTACGGTTATCGAGTGGGTTGCGTGGGCGGATCCTCGCGGTTTCGTTGTTTATGCGATATTCCGGTTCCATTTCATTGTCCCCGATGGTTTCTTCACGGCGGCGTTGCCTTTCGCCGGAGACAGGTGCTGGCCGACTGATTGCAGGGATTGTTGTTGCCGGTTTCTTATGGCTGGTCCCGCCGTCGCTTGCCGGTCCGATTCGGTGTCGAGTGGTTGCTCACCGGGGCGCCATGTCCGAGAGGCCCGAGAATACACTGCCCGCGTTTGCTCGTGCCATCGAGCTTGGTGCATCAGCCATTGAAATGGATGTTCGAACGAGCAAAGACGGCGTGCTGTTCCTGCTGCATGACCCGACACTCGACCGGACAACCGACGGGCATGGTGTCGCCAGCCAGTTGACAATAGGCGAGCTAAAGTCCTTGGATGCCGGGCAATCGTTCAGTCAACAGTTTCAACGCGAACGGATCCCGACGTTGCGCGAGGCGTTGCGAGTCTGCCACGAGCGGATTGATGTTCTTCTTGATCTGAAAGAATCGGGCTCGCCATATGCGGCGGCCGTTGCTGAGGAAGTCCGACGCAACGGCGATACTCAGCGAACGATCCTTGGTGTGCGAAGTGTTCAGCAGGCCAAGGAGTTTCGAAAACTGTTGCCCAAGACGCGGCAGATCGGCATGATTGGAACGGCCGATCAGGTAGATGCGTTTGTTCAAGCCGGCGTCGATATCATTCGATTGTGGCCCAAGTGGCTGGTTGATCGAGAGCTGATTCGGCAAATCGCGGATCGATCTTACGAATTGCAGATCAATGGAACCGAGGGGACGCTTCGGGAGACACTTTCGCTGCTGAGTTTTAAACCGGATTGGATCCTGGTCAACGATACCGGCAGGCTGGTATCGACGTTGAAGCAGATTGAAGGACGACAATCGCGTTTTGCGGAGCTTGCTTCGCTTGTGGCATGTCAAGACGTCCCGACCGTTGTTCCATGGGTTGCCGGCCTCGACGAACCGACGTTTCTGAATCGCGACTACAAGATGCTCGAGTTGCCGCCGGAGCTCCAGGGCCGAGCTCGGTTGATGTTCAACGGCGGCCAGGGTGAGCGGGTTGTGCTGAAGTTCCGGAAACCGTCTGTTGTATTTGCCGTGTTTGAGTACAACAGTTCGGGGGTCTGGTCCTTTCCTGACAGACGGTCGCCCGCGGATTATGGTTGGCGACTTTGGCGCAAGAACGCATATCGGGGAACAAGCAATGGAGAGGTCAACGGTCGTCCGCATTTCGGCTCGATCTACTTCGGCCAGTTTGCGTCGGGGCGGCAGCTGGCCAATATGCCGCCGTGGTGGCTCTGTCTGGCCATCGTTTCACTTGAGGACGCGCAGCGGATTCCCGGGTTCCAACTGGGCGCGTCGAGTCCCCAGGTTGCCACTCCGTGGTTTTCCTATGAACAGTGGGCAACGGCCAATCGGCCGGTTGCCGCCCCAGCGTTTGAAAATCGAAAGCAGTTTTCTCAATGGCAACAAGAGGTTCGCGCGAAGTTTCTGGAGAAGTTGGTGTTTCGCTATGATCAACCACCAGAAGTGCAAACGGCCGGAAAATCGATTGAACGCGAGCGATTCGCGCAGCAACAATTCGATGTCCTCGTTGAAGGAAAACGCATCTTCCGCTTTTTTCGACTCGTGCCGAGTCGGCCGAGTCATCTGCCGCTGCCGACGATCGTCTGCTTCATGGGGCATGGTAAAGTGGACCAGATACTTTCCGAACCGGCCAGCTATCAGCATGCGTGTGCCGCTCGTTTTGCCGAGCAGGGATATCTTGTCTATGCGATGGAGAATGTCGGCATGGAGCCGGGACGCGATACGCACATGGAACTTGATCGACTCCTGCGACTCGATGGGTTTGGATGGTATAGCCTGTTGTTTGCCCACCAACGCATCTTGATGAAGCATGTGTTTGCGGACTCACAAGTCGACACGGCTCGCGTCGGTGTCGCCGGTGTGTCGACCGGGGGCCTGTTGGCCCTGACCGCAGCCGCCATGGAACCGCGTATCGCCGCCGCATCGGTGCAGGGTATCTATGGGAGTATGCGCGTTTCGTTTATACAAGATCGCAATCGCCATTGTGGCTGCGGCGCGATTCCGGGATTACTGCCTGAGTTTGACTTGCCCGAGCTGGCACTGTTGGTGTTGCCGCGCGCGTTGCACGTCTCCAACGCGGCGAAAGACGGGTTCAGCCCCGAGGAATCGGTGCGCTGTATTGACTTGGTCGCGCCGTGGTTTGAGGCGGCCGGCGCCGATCGACCAGTCTTTACACGTCCTGCCGGGGGCCATGAGTTTGCATTGGATCCGGCCTTGGAGTTCTTTCATGCCCAATTTGTGCGTCCCAAGTAGGTCCACGGATGGCAAGGCGTCCCACGGATAGGAGGGGGAAGCACGTCAGACGTTTTTTGGGTCGACCGGCGGCCGCATCGGTCAGTGTGCAGCCGGTGTGGCCGCCGAGCGAAACAGTGCGCGAATGGCACGCGGTTTGACTCGTGTTGCTGGTTCGAACGCCTCGGAATGCATATAATCGAGTAGGCTGTGGCGCAATTGTCTTGCCACGATGCGATGTGGCAAATCCGTGGCAAGGTCCATGCTGCAGACCATCAATCGGCCACCCGATACGTTCGCTTCGAACAGCAGCCCCAAACGGCGACTCTTGAACCATGTATCGATTGGTTGGACTGCCGGACGCAGCTGGGGCGGCAGGTTGTCGAGTATCATTGCGGCCGAGCCATGCACCAACTCCCACCATTGCCAATTGGTGTGGTATTCCGTCGGGAACTCGGCGAATACCGGGTGGTTCGGGTTGCAGAGAATGCCCAACGTATGAGGCGCTTGGCCTCGAGTCCATGCGGTGTTCCAGAAGACCGAGGAAAACCCGATCGCCACATCGCTGTTGACCGCTTGAGTGTTCGCCAGCAGCAACACTTTTCCTCCCTGTTGTAACTTCTTTTCAGCGGCCGAATCGAGTTTGCTGACAATCAGAACGTCGTTTGGCGGATCGGTTCCAACGGTGTTCGGATAGACCCAGAGGCTCCAATCATTTTCGATCGTTGTCTCTTGGATTCCGACGACCAATCGATAGCTGGCTGGGGCATCGAGTCTGTCTAGGGTTAGTGCAACGCGGCCGGCTGCGTGATTGCTGCCAACGGGTATATCGCGGCGCGTGAAATCCCCTTCGGCCCGGGTTCGGCCGTTCGCGTCGACCAGCTTCCAGTAGACCGTACTGCCTTGCAAGGGTGCCGGTCCGTAGTGTGCGATTTCAACGTCAGCGATCAGCGTCTCGGACCGTGTCCATGTCCGCTTGTCCATGCGCGCCAGCGGGACCGTCACGCCGCAAAACCGTCGATATTCTTGGGAGGAGACGTAAGGTTTGGGATCCCAAAATGGATCGACAACACCAACCAGCGCCGTCCCCTGACCTGGGAAATCGTGAAGGTCCAGCAGTTGGAATCCTCCGAATCCCGGCGTGCGCAGAGCGGCCTCGATCTCCGCTTTGTAGCAGAGTGTCTGGAGTTTACCGGACGCCATGACAAACTGGTCAGCCTGATCGCCCATGTGGTTATCGTTCAGGAAGTCGCGGAAGATCTCGAAGTTTCTGGCTTTCAGCAGGCCACGGTACTTGGGAATCTCCTTGAAATTGGGATAGACGCACCATTGGCCGATTTCATGGCTGATTGTCGGTTTGGTTGCGTGAGCGTGGACGAAGTCCCGATAGTCGAAACGCGTCTCGGGTTGCTTTGCATTGATCAGGGAGCGGAGGCCGGCACCCCACTGTTGGATTCGAGGCTTGGGCGTGTTGTGGTAGTCGCTTTCTGTAATCAGCGGCCAGCCACCGGCACTCGTATGAAGACAGCGAGGGTCCTCTTTCTTCCAGTATGTGCACCATTTTCTCAAGAACTTGGCCCCTCGCTCAGGTCCCCCCGGTTCGTTGCCGTAGGCCATCAGAACGAATGAAGGGTGGTTTCCGTAGGCAGCGCGAATGCGGCGTCCCTCGTCGTACAGCCAGCTATCGATCGGTTCTCCATTGCCGATGCGCGTCCATGCACCGCATTCAACCTGGTAGTAGAATCCCAATTGATCGGCCGCCGTAAAGGCCGCCTCGGGAGGGCACCAGGAATGAAATCGAATGTGATTCAGGCCATACTGTTTGCAGACACGTATGATGCGTTTCCAAGAACCAACGTCTGTGGGCGGGTAGCCGGTCAACGGGAAGATACAACATTCGAGTGTCCCGCGAAAAAACACTTTTCGCCCATTGATGGTGAATTGGGTACCGTCGATGCCCAGCTCTCGGAGGCCGAACGTTGTGGTTCGCGAATCGTGAAACCGGCATTCACGATCCCGACCGTCGAGTCGAACGGTTAACGAATAAAGAACCGGTGTAAATTCGTTCCATAAGGCTCTTTGTTCACCGAGTGGAAATTCAGCTTCGAATCGCTTGCCACCGACGGACCATGCAACCGGGACTTCGATCGCCTCTGGCTGATACCTGTCGGGTTTGCCGATACAGGTTGCCGAGATGGTCAGCTTACCACTCCCCGCACCGCCCGTTCGATTGTCGATACGGCCACGGACTGTGATGCTCGCTGTCTCCGGATGGGGAAAGACCTGCAGATCGCCAATCCATACTCGGTCCGTGCAACGTAGTTCCAATCGACCGGTAATTCCATTCCAATTGGACTGAGTGTGGTCGGTGACACTGTGGGCATTGAGACCGACCGCAATGCGTATCCGATTGTCAATTCGGATTGTGATGCGATGGCGGTTCGTCTTGCGAGCTCCGGGGACCAGGAACTGAGTCAGGTCGAATTGATGGGCCGCACCAAGGGAATTGCAGGTGCCGATTTCGTGGTCGTCGACCCATACTCGTGTCTCCCAATGAGGACGTTCCAGATAGAGCATGATACGGCGGCCGAACCAGTCGGATGGGGGCGTAACGGATCGCTGGTACCAGGCGACTCCCACATAGTGCTTGTCAGGTTGCAGCCAGAACGGCACTTTCACGTGTCCAGTGCGGCGGTAAGGTTCGTACCGTGGGTCTGTGAACCATGATCGGTCGACAACTTGTCCCGTCCAGGAAGTATCGATCGATACGTCATTGCCGAATCCTTGTTCCTGGAGCGAACCAGGCAAATGAATCTTGTCCGGAAGGTGCCGTGCATGCCAGCGTTCTGCCACGCCTACGTCAGTGGGGTCCAAGCGAAATGCCCACTGGCCGGCCAGATCAACCGGCGGCTCGACTCCAAAAGCGTTTGTGACCAGGGCCAACGCAAGACCGGTTGCGAGGGTAGCAATTCGCTGGATGTTGCTTGAGTATTGTAAGTTCGGCATCGGGGCACCTTCTTGGCAATGCAAAGACTCTGGGACATGACGTCGTCCGCTTTTGATCGGGAAGACCGGATGATCGAGAAGACAGTGTAGATCGAGAAGACAGTGTAGATTACCGAAGTGCGAAATGCAAAAACCGGTAACTGTCTAGCCGTCTGCAGTTGGACTTGTATTTCGCTGCTGTTTTTTCGGCTGATCGACCCCAACGGCCTTGTGCCGTTGGTGAGCGAGTCTATTGAGCTAAGGCCGGCATGTCATGCCGACGGCCGCTCCCTCCCCGCCGCCAAAGGCGGCGGGGAGGGAGCGGA
>JAJSAJ010000286.1 GCA_024274855.1 Planctomycetota bacterium
ACCCGTTGCAATGGCCTTGCACACCGCTCCCAGGTCAACGTCGCCGCTCGCTCTTTGGCACCCGCCGACCATGCCGCCCACTGCGACTCGTCAGTCAACATCCGCTCCAACGCCCCAGCCGTCCAATCCGGATCATCAACCGGCCCGAACAGCCCGGCCGGCGCACAGATCTCTGCGATCGCACAGCAATCGGTACTGACCACCGGCGTCCCGAACGCCATCGACTCGGCCGCCGGGATCCCAAACGACTCGCAGCCACTCATCAAGCAGTACACCCGACTCGACGCGTAGTGCCGGTGCAGCTGTTCGTCCGATACCTTCCCCAGGATCTGGACCGAGCGTTCCAATTGCAGCTGGCCGATCAGCGTCCGAACGGTCGATTCGTAATCGGCGAACGGCCACGGCCCGACCAGCTTCAACGTGGCGGGGATTCCGCGAGCTCTGAGCAGTCCCACCGCTCGCACGACCGTCTGCACGCCCTTCCAGGGCGCGAATGCCGAGACCGACAGGATCGACATCGGATCCCGCTCGGCGGTGACCAGGTCCTTGGCGGCCTGGAACGTCGTGTCGTTCAGGCCGACGTACGCGATCTCGGACCTGGTTTCCGGGACGCCGGCGTTGTCCTGCCGGTACAGGCTGCGCAGGTGACCGGAGATATAGACCATCATCGCGGCGTCTCGAAAGGCACGGCGGTACCCGGCCCGTTGCAGCCGAGCTTTGATACGGTCGACCGTGCCATGCTGAGCGGCCGGGATGTAGCACCAGGGGTTCTGAGCCAGCGAGACTTGCGGGACCGGGCATCGCGGACTGATCGCGCCCGAGACGGTTAGGACCAGGTCCGCCGACTGGGCTCGGACCAGTTTCGGTAGTCCGGTCGCTTCCCAGAGCGTGCGTCGCAGCCAATTATGTCCGGCGTTGTTTAGTGAGACTGCCGAGACGCCATCGACCATCAGATCCGGCGGGGGTGGCTGGTCGGCATCGTGCAGCACGACCAATTGATGCTCGGGGATCAGCCACTGGGCCAGAGGTCGCAGGAACCCATAGACCACATGCTGGCCACTGAGCGACCCGATCGACAGCGTGTTAACGAGAATACGCACGAATTAATTCAATTGCGGATAGAAGAGGTAGGTCCGGCTTGCCCCCGTAGGTCCGGCTTGCCGAGCCGGACCAGCCGCCCGAGCAAACTCTGCCGTTCAGCTGAGGCAAAACATTCGGACCAGGTGTCGCTCCGAGTAGGTCCGGCTTGCCGAGCCGGACCAGAGCAACACGACAACTCTGGTTCGATGGGCCGCGTGAAAATAGCGTAAGGAAAGGCGTGTAGCTCCGAGACGGCGAGGCAAGGGTTCGAGAAAGTCAGATTGAAAAATGAAAAATGAAAATTGAAAATTGGTAACACTTTAGCCAAATGGAGGAGAACGGTTCTCAAGGGACCCCCATGGGCTTGCCGCATGGGTGAATGAGTTTCGTGAGCTAGCGTGATGTGGTGGAATGCCCCTTCCCGCTCCCTCCCTGCCGCTTTTGGCGGCGGCGGCGGGGAGGGAGCGGGACATTGGAGTGACATGTTGCTCTTAGCTCAATAGACTCGCTCACCAACGGCACAAGGCCGTTGGGGTCGATCAACCGAAAAAACAGCAGTGAGATACAAATCCTACCGCAGACGGCTA
>JAJSAJ010000001.1 GCA_024274855.1 Planctomycetota bacterium
CAAAGGCGGCGGGGAGGGAGCGGGGGTTGGCATGACATGCCGCTCTTAGCTCAATAGACTCGCTCACCAACGGCACAAAGGCCGTTGGGGTCGATCAATCCGGGAGGGCGAAGCTCCTGCTGAGCCTCTTGTTTTGTTGGCCCGAACGGCTCGGCGGGAGCCTCGCCCTCCCGTTCTCTCTCCGGCCTTCTTCTCCTAATATTTCTGCAATCAATATTTCTGCCCCCTCTTCTCGCTCTTCTGCCCCCCGTTCTTCAATCGCGAAATCAGGATCCGCAGCGGCAACCAGCCGGGCACCAGCAGTGGGGACGATCGATAGCTGGCCCACAGCGACCGATCGGCCGCTAGCGCGCGCCATAGATGGTAGGACTCGATCAGTTTCGAGCCGCTGGCGTTGTACCGAATCGCATGGATGTGCGTTCCGGCCGTGGCCGCTCGGCGCAACGTGCGATCGGCCTGTTGCAGCTCGGGCGACTCGCGTACCATCCGGCGATACGCGTCGGCGATCACTTTGATCTGATGGTTGCGTTGTGTCTCGTGCCGGCGCCGCTGAGCGATACACGCGTCGATCTTCGCGACCTTGGTTCGAAAGGCCATCCGCAGCCACAATTGCGTGTCGGCACTGAAGTACCGATTGTCCCAGCCGCCACACGCCTTGAGCATCTCGCGGCGGAAGAACGCCGTTGGCTGTGGGATCCACGTCTGCTTGTTCAAGAACGACCGCAACGAGAACGGACGAATCTCGCTGCGGAACAGGAACTGGCCCTCCGCGTCCACCGTCTCCATGTCCGCGTAAATCAGCCCGTGATCGGGCCGTGCTTGTAAGGCAGCGACCATGGTCGATAGGGCGCCCGGTAAGTACATGTCGTCCGAGCTTTGGATGGCGATCACATCACCGTCAACCTGGGAAAAACCCTTGTTCACCGCCTCGACCACGCCCGAGTCCGATTCGGACCGCCATTGCAACTCGGGAATATCGCCGTAGCTGCGAAGGACGTCCACCGTCTGGTCGGTCGACGCACCATCGACCACATGAACGCATAGCGGCCGGTAGTCCTGGCCCAGGATCGAATCGAGTGTCGCTCGGATGAATCGACCCTGGTTATAGCTGGGTACGATGACCGAGACGCGTGGCCGGTCGGGTAGCGGACCGAGCGAAACCGGCTCGATATTTGGGTTTTTCGGTAACATCATCGGGTACGCTGAAGAGGGGGCAGAATGATTAGCTGCAGGAAAATTATAGGAAGAGAAAGGAGCAGATGTGTGTGGACGGTGCTTGGCTCCTCCGCACTATGTTCTAACGATTATCCCGCTCCCTAATCGCGCTCGTGTTCTTCTTTTCTTTTCGCTTGTTTTCTTGGCCCGAACGGCTCGGCGGGAGCCTCGCCCTCCCGTTCCCTCTCCGGCCTTCTTCTCTTATTATTCTGCAACAAATCATTCTGCCCCCTCCCCGGTCCGCTCGCTCTATACCGTTCCAAGCCGTTCGAGGTCCCCGATCCACACGCGGACCAAGTCCAACTCGTCGGCCGGGAATATACCGTCCGCAACCAGCGCTTCGTAGCACGCCAGCAGATTGTCGGCCACTCGATCCGCACCCGGAACCAAGTCAACCCCGCGCAGGATCTTCGCAATTCGATCGTTCTGCTGGTACCCGGGCACTTCGTCATTGAAGTCGCGCATCAGGTTGTGTACGTTCCGCTGTTGCCAGACCTCGGGCGCGTGAAAGACCACGCCCGTCCCCAACTGCCACAGACACCGCTGAGCGACAAAGCTTTTCCAAATATCACACATCCGAAACGAGCAGAAGCTGGGGATGTACAGCAACGGATAAACGACCGGCCACCACCAGGTGCTTTGTGTATTGAACGGACACCATTGGCCCGGCGTCAGCAGGACGCTGGTAGCCTGCTGGAACGTGAACTCGCGATCCAGGACCAGGCGCCAGATGGCGTCGACATCGGGCGACCCGTCGGCCAGCCCCTGTTGGATCGGTGCCCAGGGCGAGCGGGCGTCGTTGGTCGGCGGCGCCCAGTCCGAGCAGTCGACAATCTGGTCGTGGATCCGGTCCAGCGGCAGGCCTCGAGGCCAGATATTTTCCCCGGTGAAGTGGCGATAGACGTTGACCCAGTTGGGTTGGTTGTCCGGTTCGGCTACTTGCAAAACCGTGGCGTTGTCGATGTACTCGGTCCTCGGCCGCCAGGAATCCAGCGGTCGGTTATCGTCGTCGGTTTCGTAGATGCATGAGGCTCCTGCTCGGATCGCGTGCAGGTAGCCGATGTTCTTGCGGCTGTAATGCTTGGTCGGAAGCCGTTCGGCCAGCTTGAATCCGCTGCTCAGCTGTGCTTCGATACTTAGGAACGTCAGCTGATCGTTCGAGAACCGGTCGACGTCTGCCAGATCGAACTGGTCCGGGCCCTTCGTATCGCCGGCGATAACCAGGTGCCCACGGTCGCCGGCCAAACGGGCCGCGAGTGCTCGGACGCTGTCAGTCGGTCGCTGGATGGTTGTGATTACGCAGTGAAGCATTGGTTCTTAGATCCGTGGTTGGCAACAAAATAAAACTGGCAGAAATATGTGAAAAGCAAAAAGAGCGACGTTGGAAACTTGGATGTCCTTTTTGATTATTCTGCAACTAATCATTCTGCCCCTTCTCCCTGCCGATTCGGATCGCCTCCTGATAGACTCGAACGCAGCCGGCGGCATGCGTTTCGGGCGAGTATAATTGCCGCACGGCCGCTCGCCCCGCCGCCACGCGGACCGCTCGGTCATGTCCGTTCTGCAGCAGATGCCGAGTGGCCTGCATCAACCCGGCTGTGTCGCCGTCGTCGACCACAATCCCGCAGCCCGTCCGGACAACTTCCTGAAGGCCGCCCGCCTGGTACGCGGCGACCGCTGTGCCGCATGCGACCGCTTCGGCCGCCACCAGCCCAAACGTCTCCACACGCGATGGGATCATGAACACGTCCGCCGCACGATAACAGTCCGCCATCCGTTCCACTCGCTTGACGTACCCGATCGAACGGCATTCGATTCCAACTTGCTCCGCCATCCGATCCGAGCTTCTTCCGACCAGAATCGCGATCGTGTCGGTATCGCCCAGCTGGTTCAGAATCGTCACAGCGTCCGGGCCACCTTTGTACTGACTTTCCAGATGGTTGGCAGCGACCAGCAACGTCGGCCGATCGGCCGGCAACTCAAGTTTCCGTCGCGACTCGGCCCGACCGTCTGCGGTAAACGCTGCCACATCGATCGGGTTGGGAACAACGTGAACCGGGCAATCGCACAGGATCGGGCTGGCGGTGGCTTGGTGCCGGACCCACTCCGAGGGCGCAATGAATTGGATCGAGTGTTTTCGGAGCAGC
>JAJSAJ010000287.1 GCA_024274855.1 Planctomycetota bacterium
AATAAGTATGACACGCTTCATGGGAGCCGTTCTCCTTGGTTCGGGCTGGCAGCTCGGTCTCGTTACGTCGGCACATTGAATGCAAAGCAAGTCTGCCTGGTGCAATCGTACAACGTCTGTTAAGACGCCACAGCCAGTAGGGCATTCTATTATGAGAAATGCTGTACCGGATTGAGCCAACAATGCGTACAGGCACGTCATTCCTACGATTGGACGTTGTCAGTACCAGTTCAGTTCCTTGCTGCGGAAAAAACGACCGTGGGGGAAGGTCATGCAGGCCGTACCAGTGGCCCCAGTGGCCCCATCGGCCAGTCGAACCTCGCGGACTGCTTGAGGTGGGTGTACGAAAGTATATGTACTAAGCCTTGGCCAGTTCCAAGGTTCCCCACAGGCTCGGATCGTCCTGGAACGGAAACTCGGGGCCGATTCCAAACGTTTGCCAGCCGAGTTCGCGGTCGACCACGGCATATGTGAATCCAAGATTGGGATGTTCGTCCACATCGAATCCGGTCAATGCTTCGGCCGGAATATGCGATTCCAAGAGATATCCGTCCGAACGGGCCTCGCTGAGTACTTTCAGTTTGGTCGGCGCCACCGCTGTGCTTATCTCCTGAGCTCGACCAACCGGAACCCACCGAGCCACGGGCAACGAAGCCTTTCTGCCGCCGCCAAATGGCAAGAAGACAAATCGGTGGCAATAGCGAGTTGCCCGGTGAATGTTTTTGGTATCACGCGTGTTTATCCAGATATTCAGTCCATCACTTTCTTCAACACGTGTTTCGCGGCACCAGACGGTCTTTTTCTTTTTTTGGACTCGGACCCAGAAAGAGAGTCCCTGCCGATTCCAGGCTGCGCGCACCTCGGCAAACAGCGGCCGGTTTTCCAATTCGCCGAAACTTGGAAGTTGGAACCGCGGCTCAAGTCGTGCACCACTTCCCGTCCAGATCGAGCGCCGATAGAGGCACGGAACAGAGAATCGGAACAAGAAGGTCGGTGCCAAAAGAGGCTCGGATGACTTTGCCATTATCGTCTCCAAAAGCGGCCAAGCCGCGTGTCACCTATCGGACAGCAGGCCTGCCAGCCAATGCGAATTGCCGTTAACCAGTGATCAGTCCTGTTGGTTCTGGATTGTTGCGTCACGGTGCTGTTCCAGAAAACCTCGCAGGTCACCCCGATGTAAATCCTCCATGTTTCGGAACTTGAGTTTGATCACATCACGATCGGGCGACGTACCATCGAGTTCCGGGTGCTGGCCCAGATCGGCCAGGCTACCGAACGCGACCGCCCCCTTGGGACCGTTGAGTGTCAAGTCGAGTGAACCGAGTCGTTTTGTGTGGATCGTAGCCCATGGTGTACGCTGCTCGGAAAGCAGCAAATGGACCAGTACCTGATTATTCCAAAGGAACTGGCCATCCGGCGCCAATTCATGCAACATCTCGTACATTTGCTCCCAGACTTCCAAGTCCCACAGAACACGTTTACCGGGTGGGAACCCTTTGCGCATGAAGTGCCAACGTTGCCCGAGCTTTTTCCAGGGCATATGATCTTCCGGTTTCAGTTCGGTCAGTTGTGTGAACTTCTGGAAGCCGGCGATCGCTTCATCCAGGAAGGTCCAAAAATTGGGTCGATTCACTTCGTCCCACGAGTAGACATTGATTTGCACCTCCTGCCATGGCCCGCGCAACGACTTGCATTTCACTCGGGGCTGATTGCCATAAATGGGCAACTCATCCATTTGGTTCAGCGTCTTCAAGTCGAATCGTTCGACGAGCGATTGGCGTCGAAAAGTGTTTTTCGCAACGCGAAATTTCAGCTTAAGCAGCCATGCCTCGCCGGTAATCGCGTGAAAAAACCACCCAATTGTCTTCTTCTTGGCGGCAATCTCGACCACACTGCGACTGTTCCAGTCAGTCGGGCCGAATTGGCCGGTCGCTTCAATCCGTTGGACAATCGTATCGAGTATCCGCCCATCCCAGCGACACGGTTCGCCGCGTCGACCAACTCTTTGTTCCGTATGCCATTGCCGGCCATCGATCTCCCACGGCATTTTGGCCTCGCGACCCACATCATGAATATCCAGGTCGTCCGGTTTGGTCGCGTCCTGTTTACTCGGATCAAAAACATTTCGTGGTGGATAGGGCCCGGCATCCATCACGGGCAAGAGTGCTTCCGCCGTATGGGAACGTAAGGGTGGTTCCTTTCGTTTTCGCCGGGACGTTGTGGTTGTTTGTCTGGCGAAAGAGGCCAGCATTTCCGGAGTTCCTTCCAGAATGACCTGACCACCGTCGGCTCCGGCTTCCGGCCCCATATCGATTACCCAATCAGCCGCCTTAATCACATCGAGATTATGTTCGATCAAGACAACCGTGTTTCCGAGATCGACCAACCGCTGCAAGACCTCAAGCAATTTGGCCAGATCATCGAAATGCAGTCCGGTGGTCGGTTCGTCCAGTAGATAGAGCGTTTGTCCCGTATCGGGCCGGGCCAGTTCGGCGGACAATTTGACACGTTGTGCTTCACCGCCGGACAGTGTTGGCGCAGCCTGGCCGAGTGTCAAGTAATCGAGTCCGACATCGCAGAGCGTCTGAAGGATACGTCTAATCTTGGGTATATTCGCGAACAGGCCCAACGCTTCGCCACAGGTCATGTCCAACACATGACTGATCGAGCAACCGTGATACGTAACTGCGAGCGTTTCCGGGTTGTAACGCGTCCCATTGCATGCGTCACAGGGGATCCAGACATCGGGCAAGAAGTGCATTTCAATACAAAGCTGGCCGTTTCCTTCGCACTTTTCACATCGCCCACCCGGTACATTAAAGCTGAATCGGCGAGCGGAATAGCCACGAATCTTTGCATTCGGCAGCTGGGCAAAGAGTGTCCGAATCAAGTCGAAAACACCCGTGTAGGTCGCTGGATTCGACGTCGGAGCATTGCCAATCGGCTGTTGGTCGACGCGGATGACCTTGTTGATGAACTCGACACCCCGCAGCTTGCGGTGCGAACCGGCAGGCGTGCCGGCGCGATGCAGTCGGCGAGCAAGCTCGCGATACAGGATATCATCAATCAGCGAGCTCTTGCCACTGCCGCTTGGCCCTGAGACAACACTGAACGCACCGAGTGGAATACGGACATCGATGTTCCGCAAATTGTTGTGACGCGCCCCCACGATCTCCAACCATCGGCCCGAAGGCGACTGGTATTCGGGTCGGCCGTTGTCGGTAGGAAGTTTCGCTCGGCGTTTCCTGTTTGCCGTCGACTTTTCTGTCTTGTGTCTTCGATCCGATACAGGTTGCATGCGTCGATTCGTCGGAATCGGAATCGCTTTCTTTCCGGACAAGTACGGGCCGGTTACCGAGGCGCGTCGCGTCGATACCTGGCGAGGTGTTCCCTGAGCGACTATATGGCCCCCCTGTTTACCGGCGGCCGGACCAAAGTCACAAACATAGTCACTGCCACGAATCACATCGCGATCATGTTCGACAACAATCAATGTGTTGCCCAGATCTCTGAGTCGATGCAGTGCCTTCAACAACCGGCGGTTGTCCCGAGGGTGCAGTCCGATGGTCGGTTCGTCCAGCACGTATAAGACACCACACAGGCCGCTGCCAAGTTGGCTGGCGAGACGAATGCGTTGTGCTTCGCCATTGGATAATGTGGCTGCACCACGCGATAGTGTCAGGTAGTCCAGGCCAACTTCGTTGAGGAATGCCACGCGGTTTGAGATTTCCCGGATTAATTCGCCCGCGATCTTGCGATCTCGTGATGTCAGTTTCCACTCGTTGATCTGTTGTTGCAGTTGCCCGAGCGGCACTCGACAGAATTGGTCGATGGTTCGGTCTTGGAAGCGAAACGCGGCCGCATCGTCGCGCAGACGACTTCCGCTGCAGACCGAGCATTCGACAAGGTCAACCAGATGGGCCAGCCGCCCTCGCAATGAAGGCGATAGACGCGATGCCTCTTCCAATGCCGGATAGAGCCCTTTGAATTGAAAGCGAAACAGCGGGTGACTTTCGGATGATCCGCCTGGCCGAGCGACGGAAAACCAGCGATCGCCACACCCTCGCAAAATCAGCCTTCGGTATCGGGTGGCCAGTTGTTCGAATGGAATATCAAGTGGAATACCAGTCTCTTCAGCCAGGCTTTCGAGCATCCATTGCGAGACACGGTGTTGGACATCGGGCCAGAGTGCGACCGCTCCTGCCTTGAGCGTCCATTTGGGATCGTTCAGCAACGCAACAGGGTTGGCGCCTGTTTCCGTTCCGATCCCCTCACATGCCGGGCACCATCCCAGAGAACTGTTGAAAGAAAAATGGTGGGGCGTCAAATGCTCAAAACTCCGTCCGCAGCGATCACACGCCATGTGTTGGCTGTGACGTGCCGTTTCCCAACTTGGTTCCTCGGCGCCGTCCTTTACGGTGGCTACGTGAAGTGTTCCGCCCGACAAGGCCAGAGCCGTCTGGACACTGTCGGCCACGCGCGCTCGCACATTGCGTTTGACAACAATCCGGTCGACAACCACTTCGACCTGGTGCCTGCGTCGCCGATCGATCGTGGGCAGCTCGTCCAACGAACAGGTGTGACCATCAATTCGGACACGCACATAACCGCCGGTGCGAAGGTCGTCCCACAGCGTGTCGTATTGTTGGCCTCCCGTCAATTCCAAGGGCGCCAGTAACAGCAGACGTGTGCCGTTGGGTACGTCCAACACCTTGCGCACGATCTCATCAATTGTCTGAGTACCGATGGGTACTTCACAGTCGGGGCAATGGGGCGTACCGAGTCGAGCCATCAAGATGCGAAAATAGTCATAAATCTCCGTGGCTGTCCCGACCGTGGAACGGGGTGTATGGCCAAGGTTCTTCTGCTCGATTGCAATGGCGGGCGACAGACCCTCAATCTGCTCGACTACCGGCTTCTGCATCTGACTGACGAACTGGCGTGCATAAGAACTCAGGCTTTCAACATACCGACGCTGGCCTTCCGCATAAATGGTGTCCATGGCCAGCGAGCTCTTGCCACTGCCGCTCGGACCGCAAAAAACGGTCATGCGGTCACGTTTCAAATCGGTGTTGATTGACTTCAGATTATGCTGCTGGGCACCCCGAATTCGGAGCGTCGTTGTCTGAGCGACTGACGCGGCTTTGTCACGCGGTCCCGACCGTATGGTTCGGTGTTTCCTGTCAGTCAGTGTCGCAGCCAATGCGCGACCGGTGTGCGATTCCTGGCAATCCGCAACCTGTTCGGGAGTCCCGGCAATGACAACACGGCCGCCCCCTTCACCTCCCTCGGGACCCAGATCAATGATCCAGTCCGCAGTCTTGATGACATCCAAATTGTGCTCGACTACAAGGACCGTGTTGCCTGCATCGACAAAGTTTTTCAAGACGTCAAGCAACAAATGGATATCGGCGAAATGGAGGCCCGTTGTTGGTTCATCCAACAGATACAACGTCTGGCCCGTGCTTCGCTTAACGAGTTCGCGAGCCAGTTTGATCCGTTGTGCTTCGCCGCCGGAAAGTGTCGGCGACGGCTGGCCCAGCTTCAGGTAGTCCAGGCCGACGTCGTGAAGTGTCTGTAGTTTCTGCCGAACACGTGGGATGTTCTCGAATAACTCCAACGCCTGCTGTATGTCCATGTTCAGAACGTCGGCGATCGATTGGCCCTTGAAGCGGACTTGCAGCGTTTCGTAATCGTATCGCTTCCCGCCACAAATTGGGCATGTCACCCAGACATCGGCCAAAAAGTCCATTTCCAGCCGGTTCGAACCATTGCCGTCGCACGCTTTGCAGCGTCCACATGCGACGTTGAAGCTGAATCGGCCTGGCTTGTAGCCGCGCAGCTTGGAATCGGGTAGCTGGGCGAACATGTTTCGGATGTCATCAAACACCTTGATATATGTCGCCGGGTTCGATCGAGGGGTCCGGCCGATCGGCGATTGGTCAATCGCGATCAATTTGTCGAGATACTCAAGTCCTTCGATCCGTTGGTGGGGACCCGGTTCGCCCAGTCCTCCATTCAAGTCTCGCCGTAACGCTTCGGTCAGAATGTCGTTGACCAACGAACTCTTACCCGATCCGGAAACGCCCGTGATGCAGACCAGCATGCCGAGCGGTATGTCGACATCGATCCGTTGAAGGTTATTGTGCGAGGCACCGATGATAGACAGATGTTTTGGACCCGGCTTGCGGCGCCGATCGGGAACAGGAATTGCCAGCTCGCCGGACAAGTACTTGCCAGTGATGCTGTCGGGCGACTGCACAATCTGCTCGGGAGATCCCGAGGCGACGATCCGCCCGCCGCGTACACCCGGCCCTGGACCAAAGTCGATGATGTGATCGGCGGCGAGCATCGTCTCTTCGTCATGTTCGACCACCACCACCGTGTTGCCCATATCGCGCAACCGGTGCAGCGTTTCGAGCAGGCGTTGATTGTCACGTGGGTGCAGGCCGATCGATGGTTCATCAAGGATGTATAGGACTCCGACCAATCCGGAACCGATCTGGCTGGCCAGGCGAATTCGCTGTGATTCGCCGCCGGAGAGTGTGGGGGCGGTTCGGTCGAGTGTCAGGTAGTCGAGTCCAACGTTCAGGAGGAAGCCGAGCCGATTACGGATTTCCTTCAACAATTCCGTGGCGATCAGACGGCTGGTGTCGTCAAGATTCAGCTGCTGAAAAAAATCAGAAGCCTGTCGCACCGAGAGCGCGGTGATCTCGGGCAGCGACTTTTCCGGGTCAGTCTGAAACGCTTGCGAGCCAGTTGCAATCCGCACGGCGCGTGCTTGGGGGACAAGACGCTGGCCATGGCATTGCGGGCACGCAATTGTCCGCATGTACTTTTCCAGCCGGCGAATGTGCGGCCGACTGCGGATGGTTCGGTACTTCTGAAGCAACTCGGGAATAATTCCTTCATAGCGGCCACCGTATTTCATCGGCGATGCGCCGCCCCGCCATGTAAATGTGATATGCAAGTCGGCGGTGCCCCATAACCACAGTCGCTGCAGTTCCGGATCCAGATCGCACCAGGGTGTCTCAAGCATTGTTCCCGACTCGATATTCCGGTGCCGCTCAATCGTATCGGCTACACCTTGATACAGGTGCCTTCGCCACCGGCCAATCTCCTTCCAGCGACCAAGTGTGGTAATACAACCTTTCTTGAACGAAAGCTGTGGATCGGGGACCAGCAACTCTGGAGCAAACGAATACTGCTGACCCAGCCCATCACATGTCTCGCACATGCCTTGTGGGCTGTTAAAGCTGAACAACTGAGGGGTTGGCGGCTCGAAACTCATCCCACAGTGCGTGCACGCATACTCCACTGAGAAAATCGTATCGGTCCAACCTGCCGCCGAGGGCGTACGGTTCGGCTGATCGGCCGAAATGATGAGCGAACCGTCACCGATCTTGATCGCCTGCTCCACGGCTTCGGCAAGCCGAGTCTGCACAGTCGGCGTAATCGACAGCCGATCAACAACGACTTCGATATTATGACGCAGCTTCCGGTCCAGCGGCGGCGCTTCACTTAATCGAATCACTTGTCCATCGACGCGGGCGCGTGCAAAGCCTTGTTTCTGCAAGTCTTCGAAAAGATCGCGATGCTCCCCTTTCTGTCGGCGAATCAATGGAGCAAGAACCGCGAAGTCCGTCTTTTCGGGTAGCTGCAAAATGGCGGTTACAATCTGCTGCCGTGTTTGGGCCGTGATCGGCCGGTCGCACTTCGGACAGTGTCCCTGGCCAACCCGAGCGTATAAAACGCGCAGGTAATCATAGATTTCTGTAATTGTGCCGACTGTGGATCGAGGGTTATTGCCAGCCGATTTTTGAGAAATCGAGATCGAGGGACTCAGACCGGAAATGTTGTCCATTTCCGGCTTCGGCATTTGGCCGAGAAACTGTCGAGCGAAGCTGGACAGACTCTCAACGTACCGGCGCTGGCCTTCCGCATAGAGCGTGTCGAATGCCAGCGAACTCTTGCCCGATCCACTGACGCCAGTCAAACAGATCAATTGGTTGCGCGGCAACACGACATCGATATTGTGCAAGTTGTGCTCGCGCGCACCATGAATAACGACATCCGAAGACGGCATGGCGTACAACGGTTCTTTCCGAGCCGAGGGGTCGATCGACTCGGCGCGGAACTCGTGCCAAGTTTCAACCGCTCCGGCCGCAACAGAGGGGGAGTCACCATCGACACCAACAGCATTGACACTTGGTGGCGGCCGACGGTCCTTTTCAGCCAAACCCTGTAGTTTAGCGGATACTGTGGGTTTGTTCACTGGGCCGATCGCAGAAACCCAAGGGCCGCCCTGGGGTTAATCCGGCACCCGACACCGCGTTTCGAAAAGAAGCCGCCTGCTTTAGCAGGCGGAGCAGTCCCACAGTAAACCTAACCGGTAAATCGCCATTTACGGCCCCTGGCCGTTTTCTTTGTCGGGCACATTGTTCGACTCGACATGTGATGCCTGGTCAGCTTGTTGGTGCAGCATTCGAAACAGTCGCCGAACATCCAAGAAACCGCCGATGGTTACGAGGACGGCCAAAACGGCGAAAAGTCCAACTCCGACAACCAAGACAATCTTCCAAAGAAGTACCCAGCTTTCGATCGACATGGCAGTTTCTCGTCTATTTTCAAAGGTCCAAGGATTGGTCTCAGCGTCGTTCAATTCTGACAGATGCCTGATGCGTGAGGGGCCAGTTGACGTATGTTGTCTTGTTGGCCTTCGCCAATCCGTGATGGTTCACACGGCTTTGCAGTACTCGGCCAAAACGACAGTCACGCGACGCAACGAACACTCGCCGCGCGGCGGGTGGAACCGAGTCATTCTGATTGTTGGGTCGCCGGTCGATCCGGGAACAGCAGTGCTCCAAAGATCATGGTCACTATCGTGAATGCGATGCTGAACAGGCCGATTCGGGCGCTTGAAATCTTGAATACTAATTCGGCAACTTTATGGCCGTTTTGGGTCACTTCCTGAATGGTCACACCGGGAATCCAGGCCAATCGTTAGACGGAGGATCCAGCCAGGATACTCAATGCGCCACCGATGGCATCTTGAACCGGACTGAGCCCGAGGATCGCGACGCTTCCGGCCAGCAGAGCGAGGAAAGCGCCGGTCGAGCTGGCACGTTTCCAATAGAGGCCCCCAAGCAGCAGGGCAAAGGCACCCGTGAAATAGATGGCCCCCGTAACTGCCATATAGTCCCAAATGTCATCCTTACCTTCGTAAATGAGCCCCCAGTAGAGAACGTACAAACCAATGACAAAGATGAATACGCGTGTCAACGTAATTCGGGTTCGCGAGCTCAATTTGCGTTCGCTGTTTTCGTAAAGTGGTGCGACGACATCTTGTGTCAGTACGCTGCTCCAACAAAGCAAGTAGCTATCGTGTGTCGACATGAACGCGGCGATCATACCCGCGGTAATGATCCCAATGATGCCGGCCGGCAGAATGTGGCCCAAGAATAGGGGCATCGCATACAAATTGTCGACGGCGGTGACTCCGTCCGGCAGCGTTTCCGGAGCCGGAAAGCCGGCCGGAAAAAATGCCATCCGCAGCTGGCTGTCGTGCAAGATGAAAACCAGGGCACAGATACCCCAGAAATACGGAATCAGAAACCGGATCATGTATGATATGGAAGCCAGCATGTACTGCTGTTTCACCGCTTTCGGGCTGTCCATCGAAAGGGCTCGAGCCACGGAGGTGGGCCAAATCCCACAACTGACCAACCCCATAAACGCCATCCACGCAATGTACTCCCAGCCGAAGGCTCCTTCGGCAACGGTCGGATCAAATCCTTTCCTGCCCATTTCCGTCTGAATCGTCTCAAATATATTGGCCCAGCCAAGTGTCTGAATTGCCAGGGCCGTGCAGAGCAATAAGCCAAACGACAGGACCACAAACTGAACGTAGTCCGCGACCACGACGCTGACCATGCCACCAAGACTGGTGTAGATCAGCACCAGGCTGATTAAGAAGATCATGACATAATTCAACGCCATGCTATGGGCTGAAAGGCCGGTGATGCCGACAATAAACATCCCGCCGACCTTAAGGAACAGGCCCATGTTCAAGATGCCGCCGAATGCCATCATGATCCCGCCAAGGACGCGGGTTTTTCGATCAAACCGACGTTCGTAGAATTCGGGGATCGTCAACACACGCATTTCGCGCAGCCGGTAGACGATAAACCCGGTCATACCGACCAGGAACGTCACGATGCCGGCGACCAACGCGATATGGAACGCGGCAAATCCACCGGTGAATCCCTTTTGCGAACTGTACATCACCGTGATCAGGCCCAATTCAGTCCCGGTCATGGTGGCGATTCCGAGCCACAAGCCGAGTCCCTGGCCCGCAACAACGAAGTCTTCCATGTTCTTGATTAGTCGCCAGACATACAGCCCGATGCCGACAGAGATCATCGGATAAAGTATGACGATGACCCAATCGATAGCCGTGAAGTTCGTCTGTCTAAGGATTTCGGAAGTTTCCGGCATTTGCGATCATCCTTTCAGGTTGCGGATCGGCAACGTGTGATTACCCGCGGTTCGCATTTGGTCGGCGGTCCTGCTGCCTGGCGAAACGGCCGTAATTTCACGAGTTCTTGCCTTTGGTTGGTTTTGTGACCCTCTCAAGATATCCGATTCGGATCGTTCGTGTGAGAATGCGAGTCGAGCAAACTGTATGAATCTGGCTGTTTTGTTTTCTGTCAGGCCAAGCGTTTCAGTTGTGTGACACGGCCGGTGGCGACCCATTCGGCGACAAACAGATTCCCTTTCGAATCCATGCAGGCGTCATGTGGGTGGACGAATTTTCCCGGTGTCCATTGGCGTGGGTCGCGGCGAATCGTGTGTTTGCGGTCGGCGCGGATGCGTGCCGAGTCGTCTCCGAGGCGTGCTACCACGCGGTTGGCAGCATCCAGAATTGAGACTCGCCCCAGGAGTTCCGGGACCACCATCAGATCTTGATGAGTCGTGATATTTGCCGGCAGGCCGAATCCGGGCAGCGTCTTAACGTATGTCCCATCGAGGGTCAGGTACTGAAGTGCATGGTGGGCACGATCGGCGATCACGACGTGTGGC
The DNA here is from genome assembly GCA_024274855.1 of Planctomycetota bacterium. GTDB lineage: Bacteria > Planctomycetota > Planctomycetia > Pirellulales > Pirellulaceae > JAJSAJ01. Next base: position 11,083 of record JAJSAJ010000287.1, read on the forward strand.
GTGCGGCCTGGTCGATCATCGATCCAAATCCCGTGCGGCGTGTCGAATTTGCCCTGTCCGTTACCTGGGCCCCCGAAGCAAGATAGCCAGGCTGCGGTCCGATCAAAGCGGTGAACAAAAAAGGAACCGTAGCCGTCAGCCACGTAGAAGTCGCCGTTTGGCAAGAATGCCGTATTTGTTGGCATGAATCGATCGCGGCCCCAGACCTTTTGGGGATTCGTGTCTTCGTCTTTCGCGTAGATGTTCGATTTCATCGGCGCGTGTTGTTGCCACACGACTTCGCCTGCCAGATCCAATTTCGCGATCATCTTTACTTGCTGGTACGCACTGACGTAGAGAAACTCTTGTCCGTCTTCTTCGTGCACTTCGATACCGTGTCCGCCGCCCTGGAACTGGCTGCCGAAAGCGCGGAGGAAACGGCCTTGCGGGTCGAAGACGAAAATCGCAGGATGGTCCGGCTTGTCCGCGTGCCCCTCGTGAATGACATACAAATTACCGACACGGTCGACGGCCACGCCATGGGTCGTTTGCCATGTGTACCTGGCGGGCAATTGAGGCCAGTTGTGGACAACCTGGTATCGATAGTCACCCTGTCCCGTGCTCACATGCGAGTCGGACTTATTGGCGGTCAGAATGGAAGGTGCCGCAACGAGTCCCGACGCGCCGGCAAGCGTCACGGACAAGAACTGTAGTCGCGATGCGGTTGCCTGGTTGTTTTCTGTCACGGTTTGACCTCGAAGACAGTGTGATGAACCTTTAATGTCGCCGGCCATTGAGCCAAGGCCTCAAAAGCGATGATCGTCTTGCGTAAGCTGTCCTGTAATATAGATATCATCACCCAGCAATTCCATCCTCTGCCGGTTGATCGAGGGAGTTTCGGGGATATCGGGCAAACCGATCCCTGCGATCGGCGTCTTGGCGGCCGTACCGCCGACAAGTTTAGGTGCGATGAAAACGTGGATCTGATCGACTAAACTCAGGTCGAAAAGGCTGCCGGCCAGTTCGCCACCGCTTTCGACCAACAGGTTGGTCCATCTGCGCCGTCCCAGGTCGTTCATCAGGTTTC
>JAJSAJ010000288.1 GCA_024274855.1 Planctomycetota bacterium
GATTGGTGAGCTTCGTGTGAAGGAAAGCGACCGTATTGCGGCGATGTCGGAGGGGCTGCGTACACTGGGGATACAGGTCGACGAGACCGCGGACACGGCGGTAGTTCACGGCGGCCGGTTCTCCGGTGGCACCGTTCGTAGTCACGGCGATCACCGCATCGCAATGTCCATGGCGGTCGCGGGAACAGTGGCCAGCGATGAGCTGATCGTTAAAGACGTGAGCTCTGTGGACACGTCGTTTCCCGGCTTTTGCGAGTGTATGGCGTCGATCGGCGCCGAAGTACGGCAACAATGACCACCCCGGTCCCTGTCATCGCCATAGACGGCCCCAGTGGTTCCGGAAAGGGCACCATCGCGAGGCGAGTGGCTGCGGCGCTTGGCTATCATTTGCTCGACAGTGGGGCGCTGTACCGATTGACTGCCATGGCGGCCGCAAAGCGCGGTGTGCAGCTTGACGATGCGGAGGCCGTGGCGAAGATCGCGCGATGCCTCGATATCCGCTTTGACAGCCACGCGGATGGCTCCGAGCGTATCTGGCTGGCGGATGAGGACGTGACGCATGAGGTCCGCAAGGAGTCAACCGGAGCGGGAGCATCAACGGTGGCCGCGATTCCAGCGGTTCGGGAGGCGCTTTTGGAGCGCCAGCGGGCGTTTCAGAAAGCCCCTGGCCTGGTGGCCGATGGGCGCGATATGGGCACCCATGTATTCACTACTGCGCCACTCAAGGTGTTCCTCACCGCAAGCGCCGAGGAGCGCGCGAAAAGGCGCTATAAGCAGTTGAAAGACAAGGGTATGGATGTTAGCCTTGCCGCCCTTTCACGGGACATAGAGGACCGTGACCGGCGGGATTCCGAGCGATCGGTGGCCCCGTTGAAGCCGGCCACGGATGCCAGAATGCTGGATTCTTCCGGCTTGTCTATCGAGGCTGTGACGAAAACAGTGCTCGAATGGGTCGCAGAACTCTAGTTTCCAAGATTAGGTAAATGGATAGGATCGGACAGGATGTCCGCTCCTTTTTTTGTAATGACCGTCGGTCGCAGGATGCCTGCTGACGTTTGGGCGGGAACTTATTGGTTCCCTTGGATTAACTAACATGTCTGAAAGTTTTGCTGAATTATTTGAAGAAAGTTTTGCCAGCCAACAAATAAAACCGGGTTCCATCATAACCGGAGTTGTTGTCGCAATTAATGACGATGTCGTCATCGTCAGTGCAGGTCTCAAGTCTGAGGCCGTTATCACAAAAGAACAATTCAAGAACGACAAGCGTGACTCCGAACTCGCCGTAGGCGATGAGGTTGAGGTCGCACTGGATGCTGTTGAAGACGGTTTCGGTGAGACCAAGCTCTCGCGTGAGAAAGCGATTCGTGCGCGTACCTGGATTGACCTTGAGAAAGCCTTCGAAGAGGGTGCCGTCGTTGAAGGCGTCATCAACGGTCGCGTCAAGGGTGGCTTTACCGTCGAAATCGACAATGTCCGTGCATTCCTGCCCGGCTCATTGGTTGATGTCCGACCGGTTCGTGACCCGGCGTACCTGGAAGGCAGGAACTCGAGTTCAAGGTCATCAAGCTGGACCAGCGTCGCAACAACGTTGTCGTCTCGCGACGTGCTGTCGTCGAGAAAGAGTACTCTGCAGAGCGTGAAGCACTGCTGAAGGAGCTGCAGGAAGGCAATACCGTCAAGGGAATAATAAAGAACCTGACGGACTACGGTGCCTTTGTTGACCTGGGCGGAATCGACGGACTGCTGCATATCACCGATATGGCCTGGAAGCGTGTCAAACATCCTTCCGAGGTTGTAGAAGTGGGTAAGGAAATTGACGTCAAGATCCTCAAGTTCGACCGCGAGCGCCAGCGTGTATCGCTTGGCATGAAGCAGCTTGGTGACGATCCCTGGCAGGATCTTGCGCGACGTTATCCGCCACAGACTCGCATGTTCGGCAAGGTTACGAACATTGCAGACTACGGCTGTTTCGTTGAAATCGAAGACGGCGTTGAAGGTCTGGTGCACGTTTCAGAAATGGACTGGACCAATAAAAATGTCAATCCATCGCGAGTTGTGCAGGTGGGTGAAGAAGTCGAAGTCATGGTCATCGAAATCGACGAAGAACGGCGTCGAATTTCCCTCGGTGTGAAGCAGTGCAAATC
>JAJSAJ010000289.1 GCA_024274855.1 Planctomycetota bacterium
ACGCGAGCACCGTGGAGTGTGTAAGAGATTTGGCGGGTGAGTGTTGAAAGATATCTGTCCACTATACTGATGGCATGTAACCGTTCACGGCGAGAGTGCGTGGAGGGGTAGTTATCATTTATCATTTATCATTTATCATTTGGCAGTTATCAGTTGGCCGTTATCAGTTGGCCGTTGGCCGTTATCAGTGGAAAGAGTATGGCCCCGCTGCGCTGCCTCTCTCGATGATGAATGAGTAATGTCAAATGACTAATGATAAATCGGGCGTGTGGGAAATCGGGAAGAACTCCGGTACTGACGCGATGGCGGACGAAAACCCCGTGAACGACTACGATGGCATATGCAGGACAACGTGAACAGGAGATAACGTAACCGTTCACGAAATGTAGGCGGCCGGTTCGCTTCCAAGGGGTCAGACCCATTTTCGGCGACAAAATGCGTTCGCGTAAAGAAACACTTTCTCCGCCGAAAATTGCGTCAGACCCCAGCGGCGTGAACGGCTACGAGATAACAGAGACAACAGAAAGGACTTGCTCTCCGTCTCCTCTCCTTCCTCCTGGTCAATCTTTACGACGTTCCGGCCATGGCGTTTCCCTCATGGATAGATACGTTGAACGTGGCCGTAACGTCGCCAGAGGCAGCCCGCACCACACGCAGGGTCGAATGATGAGAACGAAGCGAACGTCATGTAACTCAAGCGGCAGACGTGCCGCATTAGACTGAAAAAGAGGAGCCATTTCATGAAATACACTTCTCAGTTTCTGCTGAGCATCGTCTGCCTGCTCTCTTGCTCGATCGGTTTACTCGCCCAGGGCCCGTACGCCCCTCTTTCCGACCAGGCGAAGAAACAAGTAGATCTCGCGCTGCCAACGAAGGCACCTGCCACGCCCGACAAGCCACGGCGGCTTCTTATCTATGACGGCAACGTCGCCTACGGCGGGCATCGATCGATAGCCTACGCGAACTACGCCTTCACGCAGATGGGCAAGAACACCGGCTCGTTCACCACCGTGGTTTCCCGAAACCCTTCCGTCTTTCGGAAAGAAACTCTCAAGACGTTCGATGCTGTCTGCTTGAACAACACAGTCGGCAACCTGTTTGCCGATCCCAAGCTCCGCCAGAACCTGTTGAATTTCGTTCTTGCCGGAGGTGGGCTTCTGGGCATCCATGGAACGCCGGTCGCCTTTACCGATTTCGCGCACGGAGCCAAGGAAACGTGGCCCGAGTTCGGATGCATGCTTGGCGGGCGAGGCGCTTCACATTTGACCCAGGACGAACATGTTTTCATTAAGAACGACTCCCCCGACCATCCGCTCAACCACCCTTTCAGGGAAAAAGGATTCGAACACGTCAGCGAGTTTTTTCGAGTGCATGGCCCGTACTCGCGCGACCGACTCCATATCCTGCTGAGCATCGATACGGCCAAGACGCAGCTTCCCGCGAAAGGGACACACCCGGGCCTCGAGCGTGCCGACAATGACTATGCACTTGCATGGACGCGGAACTACGGTCGCGGGCGTGTGGTCTATTGCACGATTGGCCATAGCCCAAACGACTTCATGAACCGCAAGATTCTGGCGTTCTACCTGGGAGCCATCCAGTTCATCATGGGTGACCTTCCTGGCTCAACAACACCAAGCAATCGGCTAAGTCCGGCCGTTCTTGCTCGCGAAAAGCTCGGCTGGAAACTGGGCCTTACCGCGTGGGGCTTGCATGAGTTCACTCTGTTCGAAACCATCGACAAAACCAGACAACTCGGCCTGGCGTACATCGGCGGTTTGAGCTTCCAGAAAGTGAGCAAGGAGATTCCCAAGAACTTTGACTGCAATCTGACAGAGGATGAACTGAGTCAGGTACGACTGAAGATGAACGAGGCCGGCATCCGAATGCCGACCTGCTTTTATGCAGCCATTCCCGGCGACGAGGCGGGATGCCGAAAGGTCTTTGAATTCGGTCGACACATGGGAATCGAGACGTTCATTTCCGAACCGCCTCCGGAATCGCTCGATGTGATCGAGCGTTTCTGTGACGAGTACGATATCCAGCTTGCCATTCACAATCATGGCCCAAAACAATCGCCCATCTATTGGCGACCCGAAGGGATCCTGAAAGTGTGCAAGGGACGTAGCAAACGCATCGGTGCCTGTCCCGATACAGGCTATTGGATCCGTTCCGGGATCGACCCGATCGAAGGTGTCCGAAAACTGGGCGACCGCCTGCTAACGATCCAGCCGCATGACCTGAACGTGCTGTCGTCCGACGGACACGATGTGCCGTGGGGAACAGGCAAGGCGAGATTCGCCGAACTGGTTCGCGAACTCCATCGTCTCGGTATCAAGCCAACTCTGTTCGGTGTCGAGTATTCATACAACTACTCGGACAACTTGACGGAAACGGCCGAGTGTATTGAGTTCTTCAATCGGCTTAGTCTGAAAATCGCACCGGCCGAGAGAAACTAGTTGGGCAGTGTTACTTTTGTGATGTCGCGAACATAGAAGGCCAGGATAGACGGGAAGTCAAGGCCCCTACCGAGCAGAGTTCGGCGGGTACGAAGAGACGATGCAACCAATATCTTCTGGCGGTCATGTGAGCCAAAGTGGCGATGTCCAAACAGCCAGTCGTCGCCGGCACAACACTACAGAACGACATACCCAACGAAGTACATGCCACTTTGGAGAAATGCAAAGGATGATCGAGACACTCGAAAGAGGCACGAGAATGCGGCAACTCGTCTTTCGAACAATCGCAGCTAGGAAGGTGTCGAACAACCAACTTGGTTGACGACACACTATTTTTGCCAACCATTCCATGGCTGGCTTCGCCCGCAACCGTTGACGGAAGTCGTTCTTGAGCTGGTCCTCAGTGTTCTTCTTTCACGACATACCGACCCGGCTGCCCATCCTCAAAACGCGTCCAGCCAACCAGTTTTCCCGCGTCGTCGTAGCGGTAGACATCATGCCAAGGATGCGGCACCTCAAGACGCTGGTCGACGAAGTTTTTTACTTCTCCGCGGCGCAGGAAAGCCGGGAACAGCAAGTGGCTCATGATGGCCAGGTTCATTCGCTCCACCTGGTACACTTCGTATTTGGTCAGCGTCGTGGCGCCGGGAACGGCCGATCGCAGCTTGCCTGCCTTGGCAATACCGATCGCCGCAAGTTTCTCCCTGGCCATTAAAAAGTTGGCCTTCCCTTTTTTGTCCGAGCAGGCATCGGCCAAGGCGTCAATTACAGCCGTGTTGTCAAAGTACAAGTTCAAGTTCGCCCGAATCGCGTTCAACGCGCGTTCCAAAACGGCTTTCACCGACGCGCCAATGGCCGGATCCGCCGCCGTCAGCGCCTTTGCCAGTGCCTCCTGGATCCGGCGCTGCTCGGCACGCTGTTGCTTGGAAAGCTTGCCTTTGACCGTGAGCGTGGCCGAATACTCTGGACGGAATACTTCAGCAACGCGCGCCACCGCAACAAGCTGATCGGAAGTGAGTTGTTTCCTCAGAAGGTCCGAGCCAAGGCCCGCGGCATCTTTCCCAAGCAGCGAGAACAGCGCCGGCCAGTCGGAAATGTCGTACCTGCTGCCGAACAACTGTGTGGCAGACGACGTGTCATACCCGATCCGTGTATCCCCCGCCGCACGGTAAACGTCCAATAGCCGCCCGTTCTGGTCGTACGTCCGGGCCTCCGAGTCCAGGTAACACACGGTAACGAACCCGGGTGCCGAATAACTGGATCCATTATGCACGAAAACTCCGATGTCGACGCGGTTGGACTGCATGACCGAGCCAGGACTGATCGGTCGACGATCATGGTAGGAAATCGTCAACTCAGCAGTCGCTCCACCGTCCGAAAGCTTGACCCTGATGCGATCCGTATCGCCTCGCAAGATGACCCAATGATAGTCAAGGTCCTTTTTGTTGATGTCGGCACTTCGTTTAGCACTGACAACGATATGTTTCTCGAACTCTCGACTCCGGTGAATGCGTGCGATCACCACGGGCGTATCGGCAAGTTTTTCCGACCGCTGCGCGCCCTGTTCGGCCGTGAAATCCTCACCCAGCACCTCCAGTTGCACGATCGGTGGAATCGTATCGACGGTCATATTTTGCGCCAAATGGATCATCCGCATGGAATCGAGTTTTTTGCCGTCAAACACCGGTGGATGCGCCTTGCCCGACAGGTAGTCCGCAGGGTCGTGAACCTCTTTGTAGCAACGGCGCAAGATGTACTGCAGCGTCGGCATCAGAAGCTTTTTGTCAATCAGGGTTTCCTTCACCTTCGGCCGGAAAGCCGCCATGGTATAAGCAAACGCCTGGAGAAACGCGCGATCCGATCCGGACGAACCTTGCGAAATAACCAAATAGGGCGTGTTCGTTGGATAGAGATCCCCATAACCGGTTCGCCCGTCATGCCCCGGGTCGTAATCACGGTGCTCGGGATAAACGTAGAGATTGTTGGCGCGGTACTGCGCATACAGAAAGGCAACTCCCTGCGGCACGACGTAGTAATGACGTGGATTGCTGCCACCCCGATTCGGCGGCGCTGAAGTCGAGGAATTGCCTAGCGTTACGAACGGCAGCAGTTTTCGTTGCACCGCCCAATCGGCACGACGGGCAATCTCTTCCTTGGGATACGATACCTGCTTCATTTGCGGGTGGTTCGTGCCGATGTTCAATTTCGAGTGCCCGCGGTCGCGGTTGTCATACCAGTCACCCACATTGCCCGCCGCTCGCCTTGCTTCCCACCACCGGTTGATCAACTTGCCTTCCGGTGTTCGATGATTCGCGGGCCGCGGAAGCGACTGAGTGATCGGTGGCTGCGCGCACGCAGAAATGCCGACGGCCACGGACCCAAGAACCAGCATGACTCGACTGATCACTGTCGACCAACTCGCGAACCGGAACGCTTGCTTTCCACAAAGGGTTCGCTGCGGAACCGTTTCGGCTCGATGAGCCATGGCGCACTCCGCGCATCGTTGCTTCATCCTATCGTCCTTCTTTTCTCAAATGGGCTTTGCCCGGTACCGTGAAGCATGCCGAGTTTGCTGTCGAAGAATCGTTCGCCATCGACGATCGTAAAGAGAGTCGCCAACACACCGCGGCGGACCCCCACAATCGTAACACGATTGAGAAACCCCAAACACCCCTTTCCGAGGCCGAAAACAAACCACCGGCAGGTATCGTTGTCCACCCTGCTCCGCTTCGCCTCTCGCGGTTGTGTCGCCACGTTTTCCCACCGGCGAGACGTTGTCGATGGCGATGGTCGTCGACGTGTCCACGAGTACCTGACCGTCCCAGTTCAAGATGCCGTGATTCCGCCAATCACAATGACAAGAGTCTGCGTGCCTTGGAAATCGTACTGGTCCATCGAACGCAGCAACGACATTGCCTCACCCAAACAACGCAGCCTGCCGCGTCAATAGTACAGCCGCAACAATAATACGGTTTCCCGTTTACGGCTTCGTGGTCAGTCGTAATGGGACATATTGGCACATGCGGTTCAGATAATCCGCCGGGAAGATGGTCCCTTTCGGCATCGTTGCTTGCTTGATCGCATCGATGGCCGGCCGAGCATGATCGCCAATTCGATCCAGCACGTTGATCGCGCGCAACCGCACAAATGGTGTCTCGTGTCGGAGTGCCGCAATCAACACCGGCAGTGCCAGTTCGTATCGATGCAAATTACACAACGCGTTGGCTGCCGCGACACGCACAATCGGACACTCATCCGTCAGTGTCTGCTCGAGCCCACGCTGCGCCGGCGACGCCTCGGTGCCCAGCATCACCAACCCCATCGCGGACCACCAGCGAATCGCATCATCAGGATCGTGCAGGGCTCGTACCAATTGCTCAACATTATTCGGATCGCGCACGATGGCCAGATTGGCATGCCGACACAACGTTGCGAAGTACGCGTCCCCGAATCTGGATGCCATCTCATATGGTGTGGTCTTCCGACTGCGCTGATGCAGAATGTATTCGGGAATCAGGCCCAGGTCGCGAGTCGTCGACTGCCAGTGAATCAATTGCGAACGCAAGTCCTTGACAACACCGACAAACTCGGGACGCGTGACCAGATTAATCACCATGTCTGGATCCGCCTCAAGGTCGTACAGTTCTTCCGTCGGCTTGGTGTGAAAGTAGCGGTCCTGGATGTCGTTTAATTTTCCCTGTTCATGGAGATTGCGCCAGACCTGCATCGTCGGCATCTGCTCGGTATAGCTGGTGTACTGCGACCACGGCAGGTGCGGCATGTAATTGCGATAGTATTGGAACTTCGCGTTGCGAATCCCGCGCACCATATCGTAACGTTCGGCCATACGGTCACGAGTCACAAACGCTACGTGACGCGACGCGTCCGCCTGTTCACCCAGAAACGGGTGTCCCTGCATGGTTTTCGGAACCGTTACGCCGCACAACGAGAGCACGGTCGGTCCAAAGTCGACGAAACTGACGAGCCTGTTGGTCACGGCCCCCGGCACATCGGAGGCCAAGGATTGGTACTTCTTGGGGAATCGCACTAGCAACGGCACGCGCAACCCGCCATCCCATATCCACTTCTTGACACCCGGCATGCCGGCCCCATGATCCGAAAAAAAGAACACCATCGTATCGTCCGCAAGGCCGGCATCGTCAAGCTCTCTCAGTTTCTGACCGACCCAATGATCGAGTGACGTTATGTTGTCATAATAGTTAGCCCAATCTCGCCGCACTTCAGGCGTATCCGGATGGAAGGAAGGAACTGGGGCTTTGGCCGGGTCATGCAATTCATCCGGCTGAAGTAACGCTGCGTGGCGTGCGTGATTCTTCTTCCAAATCTGACTCTCATGCGTGCCAACGTAGTTAAAGACAGCGAAAAACGGCTGGTTCGGACGCCGGTTCTTCCAGTGGGCTCGGCGTGACGATTCGTCCCATGCTTTCCGAGGCACCGAAAAATTGTAGTCCGTCTTCACGTTGTTGGTGCAATAGTAGCCCGCATCACGCAGATACTCGGGAAAGCACTTCATCCAACTCGGCAATTTCGAACGACACCGCATGTCTTGCGTACCGATCGTCGACGAGTACATGCCGGTGATCAGGCATGCCCGATTCACGGCGCAAACGCCGGTAATGCCAATGGCATGCGTATATCGAATACTCTGTTTCGCCAACCGATCCAGCTGTGGCGTGGTCGCATAGTCGTCGCCGTAACAGCCCAGATTGGGGCTGATATCCTCACACGTCAACCACAGAACATTGGGGCGATCAGCCGCCGGTGCATGGGTGGACAAGATACAGATCAATAACAGTATTGAACAAGAACGCTTCATGATGACCTCCGTTGGATCAGGACCACCCAATCTTCTTCGACATTGCCTGGCGGCCGGCCAATCGAAGTATTTCGTCCCGCGAGTATCGTAACCGCCTTCCCTTCGAATTGTCCGTTTCGGGGATTATACCAACGTAAGATCAGCTGGCCTTTCGCATCGGACAGGTCGATTTGGCCGGTCGATTTAGCCGTAGGGAAGTAGATCGCATAGATTTCGCCCGGTTTGGCAAAGACTTGCACACCGATCTTATACTTGTTTCGCCCGCGGTTCTGGGTCGCGGTGATTGCGGCGGCACCGGTGACCAGACCATCAGCCGGCTCCATCTCCCAGAACGGCAGTTGTTCCAAGAAACGCCGTGCGTACCAGACGGCATCCCACAGTTTGTCAAGCTCGGGCGACTTGAACGAGTCGGTTCCCAGGAGTTGACCCAGAATGAACTCGACGTTGCCACCCGAAAGATATGTTGGCCAGAGCTTCTCCTTGCGCCAACGACGCGCATTGTTGACGGGCATCCATCCCTGCTTCTGGCCGGCATCGAGTGTGAATTCATCCATCGAAATCGGCAGTGGCCGTCCAGCGTCGGCCGTCGCTTTACGCAATTGCTCGGTCAACTTGGCGATCTCTGCCTGACCAAGCTGGACCGACATCATGCTGAACCGGGGATCCCCGAAGGTGAACTGCAGTACCTTCAGTGGGTTACCGGCTGAATGGACCGTGATCGGATGCTTGTACGGATCGACCGCCTGCACATAATCGGCGAACTCGCGAATTCGGTGCGGACCGAAGTCAAACTGGAGGTTATATTCCTCGCACAGATTCCACTGCAAAGCCGGGTGGTGTCCAAATCGGGCGATCAGTTCACGGTAATAGAGTTTTCGTTCCGTCCCAAGTTCACCGTCGTCCAGTTCACGCTTGTTTGCCGCTTCGGCTTCGTTCAGTACGAAATGCAGGAAGATGCCTCGCTGCTGAGCATACTGAAAAACAGTCTCCCACTGACGGAGTTTCCCGATATCGAAATGCAAATTGTCGTTTTTCGAGCTCCCTTTCGGGTTGGGTGAACCGCTCCATGGCCAGACATCGCAACCGTCACCCCCGATGTTCATCGTCAGGAAATAGAGGCTGTTCACATGTTTCGACGCCAGATAGTTCAGCGCGCCGATGATCGCGCGGCCACGTCCTTCGCCCCAATCCGGGTCGCCGGGCCGCCAGTCTTCCAGGTGATCCGCATACCGATGACTTGCAACTGTGTTGTTAAATCCTTTATAGGCCAGAAAGTTCTCGGGGCTATCCGTGCCGCCACGAATCCAATACGGGCCGTCCTGAAACTTCAGATAATGCCGATCCGCATACTGCAGCCTTCCCAATCGAAGAAAACCGGCAGCTCTCGGATCGCGTTCCCCGACACGAAAAGCACCCTCAGCGGCATCGAACGCGACTGCCCGCCCCGCCGCCGGATCGAGTAAAATGGAGACTCGTGGACCGCTTCGAAATGACGCCTTGTAGGTCCAGGTTCCCGCCTCGTCCGGACTGAAACGTACCCGCCACACGTTGCCCGTACCGCCACCGCGTCCATCGCCAGCGAAGAACCCCGGCACACGATAGGTCTGTTTGGACGGTCCAACAAACTGTACCTGGAGGCGATAGTCGAGAAACGGGTTTGGACCGGTATCCGTCATCTTAGCACTCGGCCCTCGAAAGCTGATCGAAAGCGGGTCCCACACATGCTGACCACCCTCAACGACCGGATCCAACACCGCTTGGCCGAGCCTCCGGCGGACGCCGTTGGTCCCGGCGTGCTGCTCCAGATACTTGATCGCTTGTGCCAGTTTTTCCGGATCCACGTCTTGCGATTTGGGCGTGGCCTGAACCCAAGTCTTCCCCGGGGAAACCATCTCCGCCCCACCGCTCGCGCGAGTGGTCGTCGAAATCGTCAAGGCGGCTAGCAGGACTATAATCGTTATTCGACCCATAACTTGCTCCCGGTTTATCGTCGTCCTTCATCCAACGAGAATCAGCCGAACTGCACAAATCCCATCCATGAACGCTCACTCCCGACCTTAAGCACAGACCGCCGACAAACACCAAGCGACGCTGATATCA
>JAJSAJ010000290.1 GCA_024274855.1 Planctomycetota bacterium
TCAAGTAATCGTTGAACAAGCAGATCAAACTGGGCCATCGGTAACTCGGCGTATGCGTTATTAATTGGCTGCTGAGCCCGCTCGCGGCGTTGCCGGATTTGGCAAGCCATTTTCGCAACGAGATCATCATCGAGCAGATGGCAGTACCGCTGGAAATGAGCGCTCATCACGTCCGTATCGCGTGCCGGACCCGCCGCTTCACGCAACTGTTGAAGTCTGGCCCTCATGTCCTGGCAAGTGTCCCGGCTGATCAATCCGGAAAAAACACGGAGAGCCTCGACGGCGCGGCGACTGGAAACACGCAGCTGATGAACGAACTCGACATCCTCATCACTTCGCTCCGCCGCGCAAGGCAGCCAATGCGCTACGGCATCAAGCCGTGCATCCAACGTCCGGATCGCCGCTTTGCGCAAGCTCTGTTTTGCCGAAACACAAGGGATCCACTTGCCAGCCATCTCACGGGCCTCCTCGGATTGCAGACATTTCTGACGGGAGTCTTGACGAGCCTGCTCGTCACGGTGTCTCGCTAAATCGCTTGTCAATGCGCGGGGCCGTTGCATGCTGCTGGTCGAGCGACGGATACGATTGTCGCGTAATCGCACACACGGTGGACAATGCAACCACGATAATCCTAACACCGCGCCCACTGAAATTGGGGAACTTCATTGTCGCGTTTACTGGGGGGGGGTCGGGCGGCGATCCTCCTTAGCGGCGAGACTGATTCACTCATGGGACAAGCCCACGAGGGTCTGGTCGCGGAAGAGTGCGACAGTGACTGATTGGCGAATCCTAAGACTCTATTATCCACTAAGTTAATCGTTGCGTGAAGAGGCACATCCCCTGATTGCGAAATGCCGGGAAATAGCCTTGCTTGGTTGCACTCTTGGCTCCAATTACGCTACTCTACTGCTTAGGGCCGGCGAATCAATTATTGTCGCGTTTACTGGGGGGCGTTCGGGCGGCGATCCTCCTTAGCTGCGAGACTAATTCACCCATGGGGCGAGCCCATGGGGGTCTGTACGCGGAAGAGTGCGACAGTTATTGATTGGCGAGTCCTTATCCCCTGCAGTTTACCAGAAAACCGTCGAATTATCGCGACACGGCGTTCGACGTGGAGTAACCCCCAAGCGTTGCAGAAAACGCCATTTAGGATGGGCGTTAGGAAGCAGATCAATGATTCAGCGGAAAACGCATCGTATGAAGCAATGCCACTTCGTACAGAGAATTGCCTTCATCGCCTTGGTTGTCGTATCGGCGACTCGCATATCAACCGCGTCTCTGGAACAGGAGGACACGCCTTCCGCGCCGTTCACGCAATCGAAACTGGTCCATCGAGTGTTTGTGCTGACGGAAGACTATCTTCGCGATTTCCAAGATCCCAGGACGCACGTCCTTTACGGTGCACGTCTGTCGACGTCGGCCTCGTGGACCTCGCCCGACGACGTCAAGAAAGGCAAACCGAAACCGTGGGGATACGGATCGCGAATTGCCGATACGGCACTGCACAGCGGCCATCTATTGGTCGCTTTGCTCGACGCCTATCAGGCACGTCCAGATCCAATGCTGCGCGAGAATTGTACGAAGCTTTTCGGTGCGTTGAAACTGATTGGGTCGATCTGTCCGGTTCCGGGCCTTGTCCCCCGTGGGCCCCATCCCCACGACATGACGGCTTATTATAATGATTCGTCGATGGATCAGCATACGACGTACATCATCAGTCTGGCATATTATGCGAACTCGTCACTTGCAACGGAAGAGGACAAGGCGTGGATCCGCAAGACACTTGAGAATGTTGGACGGCGACTCGAAACAAACGGATGGTCGATTAAGCGAGCGGATGGTGTAACCGAGTCGCATGTCGGTTTTGCCTGGACCGGATTCAATTCCGACCATGCGTCGATACTTCTGCCGGCTGTCTATGCGTTGTATCGAGGCACGGGTAACGAACATTGGCGAGAAACGTACGAGAAGTTCTTGAACGAAAAAGACGGTTTGCGGTGGCAACGACTGCATCCTGGCCCACACGTTCGTATTAACGGCCATCCGATCTATGCGAATCAAAATGCGTTTCGCATCCATGCGTTGTTTCAGATGGAGACAGATCCAAAAAGAAAAGCCGTCTTGCGGTGCCTGCTGACGCAGATCGCCGAGCTGCAAATGCAACGCGACTTTCCGGGACCTTTTTACAAGCGGTTCCATTCCGAACAGGCGTGGCGTCAGTTGCGAGAGCGACTTGGATGGAAGGATGAGAATCTGCATGGATGCGACGAGGCGTGGAGTGCTTTCAAGCCGTCGATGCTCGAGCAAGGAGGCTTGGCAGCTCTGGCGCACGTTCGATTCCCTCTCGGTGGTCTTCACATGGTATTGCTCAGCGAGAACCCAGAGATGATCCAACAACGCCTGGGACAAATCTGGAGCATGCTGACAAGCGTCGACCTGACGAAGATCGACGCAGGCGAAACGCACTACTTATTCACCGTAGTTGCCCTGCATACTTATGCGTTTTACTTCCGGCATCAAGAGCTATTTGCACGCAGCAACCAACCGAAGCAATTCCCCGCCCCTCACTTCGTTATCGCAGGTGGTTACCGTTCTCGACCGGAGTTCGACAAAACCGCCGCTCAACGCCGAACTTGCGGGCGTCTCCCGCGTCAGGAGCTCGACTGATGATCCTTAACTTATGTCGCCCGTATCGCAATTTGCCTGTTCTTGTTGTGATCGTCACGTTGTTTGGAGCGATCCTCAGCGGTCGTACGACGCGTGCTGCCGATCGGCCAGAAGCGACCACGGCGCAGCAAATTCTGGCTGCGACCGGTCTGTCGGGTGGGTTGATTGTGCACTTAGGTTGTGATGCCGGCAAGCTGACAACGGCACTGTGCGCAAATGACTGCTACGTTGTCCAGGGTCTCGACACAGACCCCGAAGTCGTCCGTGGGGCAAGGGAGTATGTGCAACGACATGGCCTCTACGGGCGTGTGTCGATCGAGCGATTCGATGGGCGTCGCCTGCCGTACACGGCGAATATGGTGAATTTGATCGTGGTTGAGGATAGGTACGACGTTCCGAGGCCAGAACTCATGCGTGTTTTGAGTCCGGGGGGCATTCTCTATTGGCGACAGGACGGTGTCTGGACCAAGACAGTCAAGCCGCACCCCGGGAACACGGACCAATGGACGCACTACCTGTACGATGCGAGTGGCAACCCGGTTGCGCATGACGAAGTCGTGTCACCGCCGAAGTCGATCCAATGGCTGGCCGATCCGCGTTTTACTCGAAGCCACGAGCATACACCGAGCATTAATTCAGTCGTCTCGGCCGGCGGCCGGCTTTTCTACATCGCGGACGAGGGATCGATCAGCTCGATTCGGAAACCGGGGCGGTGGAAACTCGTGGCACGCGATGCCTACAACGGGCTGCTTCTTTGGAAACGGCCGATCACTTCCTGGTTTCCTGTCATTATCAATTGGGGTGTGGCCCCAAGCCAGCTTCAACGGAAACTGGTTGCTGTCAACGACCGCGTCTACGTCACGCTTGGGCTGCACGCACCGTTGAGCGAGGTCGATGCCAAGTCAGGTAAAACGCTCAGGACCTACGAGGATACGGGTGGCACCGAGGAGATCTTGTTGTACAAAGGCGTGTTGCTTCTTGCCACTCGGCAGGTCACCAAGGAACGTGTGGCCGAGCTGGTCGAGTGGGCTCGGTTAGCCAAAGAGAACAATTCGCCCCTGTTTCAGCGTGGCACGGCAGAACCACTGATCAATCGTCTGCGATCCATCGAGCGACGTGCTGAAAAGGCGATTGTTGCCGTCGACGCGAAGACCGGGCGGCGATTGTGGAAGAAATCCGGCAAGGAGGCTAGGGGGCTGAAAGCGCTAAGTCTCTGTGCGGGAGGAAATCGCGTTTTCTTTCAAAACGGAAAATCTGCCGTTTGCCTGGACTTGAAGACAGGCCGACAGGTGTGGCAAGTCGATTCCCTTCCACTCCATCTTGTGCATGATCGCGTCGTCGTCTGCGCCAATGCCAAGCGAGTTGCCGTTCGCTCGGCGGATGACGGTAGCCTGATCTGGTCGGAAGATTCGTTGCTAACGGGTTTGCGCGATGTGTTTGTTATCAAGAACTCGGTCTGGCTCGGCGGGTTCAGACCCTGTCCGGAGAAACGAAGCGCGGCGTGGGGCCCGTATTTTGCCATCCGACGCGACTTGCGTACGGGCAAGCTGTTGATGCAGGTCGAACCGGAAAACCCGGGCCACCATCATCGTTGCTATCTGAACAAGGCGACCGATCGATATATCCTTGGGGGGCGTCGAGGGACCGAGTTCATTGACGTGGCGTCGGGAGATGTGCGTTGGAATACTTGGATTCGAGGCGTCTGCAAATATGGTGTCTTGCCCAGCAACGGGCTCTTCTATTCTCCGTCAAACGAGTGCGGTTGTTACGTCGCGACGAAGTTGGCTGGATTCTACGCACTATCCGGCGCCCGAGAATCGGGACCGGAAACCGCCTTGGAAGTGAAGCAAAGGCTGGAAAAAGGCCCGGCTTTCGACGCGGGCCCGATACCCATTTCCACGGCGAGCGCCGGCCAGGATTGGCCAACGTATCGCCATGATTCGCAACGTAGCGGTCGCACTGGCGTGACTATTTCGGGAAAATTGCACATACAATGGACGTGTCGCGTCGGGCGACGACTCGGAAGCCTGAGCGTGGCCGATGGCATGGTCTTCGTGCCGTCGATCGATGAGCATGCGGTCAACGCGATCGACTGCGATTCGGGGAAACGCCGTTGGCAGTTTGTTGCCGGCGCTCGTGTTGACTCGCCCCCGACTATTTATCAACACCGCGTGCTGTTTGGATCCCACGATGGAGCCGTTTATAGTCTTCGTGCGTCGGATGGTCTGTTGGCGTGGCGTCTTAACGTCGCCCGCAATCCGGACCAAATCATTGCTCGCGGTCAGCTCGAGGCTGCTTCACCCGTGCCCGGAAATGTACTGATCCAGAACGGCGTTGCCTTTGTCGCCGCTGGCCGATCTTCCTATTTGGATGGGGGAATCGACCTTTACCGTCTTCAGCCTCGAATGGGCGAGATCCTGTCCAAATCACGGATCTTCAGTCCCGACCCCAAGACGGGAAAACAGCCTGAACCGATCGATCGGTCCGTCATGCCTGGCGAACGATGGGACCTTCTGACCGGCGACTCGAAATACGTCTATCTTCGTGACATGGTGTTTGACCACCAAGCTAAACAGCAGCCGAAAGGCGAGCCCCATCTACTGGCATTGACCGGGTTTTTGGACGATTCTTGGGTCCATCGTTCGTATTGGATCTTTGGCAAGCAGTGTTCGCTTTCGACGGGCTGCAGTGGGCGCGCGCGGCATCTGGTTTTCGGCCGACTGTTAGTTTTTGACAAAGAGACCGTTTACGGATTCGGTCGAAAGAAAGTCGATTGGTCGAGCGCTTTCCAGGATGGACCCTATCGCCTGTTCGCCACATTACCGGACGGCAAGCAGATAAGGTGGACGAAGAGCGTACCGATACAAGTTCGGGCGATGATCCTTGCTGGGGATACGCTGCTGGTCGCGGGACCTCGCGTCGACGAGCATGGCGATCCGTTGTCGGACGATCGGCCGGATTCCGTGATGCTCATGGCGGTTTCCGCTGCCAATGGCGACGTACTTGCCAAGGTTCCGTTGAACGGCTGCCCCATTTTCGATGGCATGGCCGCCGCGGAAGGACAGCTGTATTTGGCGCTTGAAGATGGCCATGTGATCTGCCTTGGGCCCTAGGGCGGAAGTTTCACGAGCGATCGGCTACGAAAGTGCGAAGGACGGCGCCCTCAGGGAGGGCCGGGAGATTGCCATGGATAGGGGCCGGTTCCTGGTGTTTGGGCAGCTTTGCCCAGTCGGAAAACTCGTCCCCAACGGATGTCTGGACGAAAAACTTCGTCCCGGTTGGTAGGGTCTCTGCTTTTTTTTGTGTTCCAGCTGTCCTAGAATAGACCCCCTGGACGGAATACGCTCAGTCTGACATCGGGTAGCCGTTCACGCCGCTGGGGTCTGACGCAATTTTCGGCGGAGAAAGCGTTTCTTTACGCGAACGCATCTTGTCGCCGAAAATGGGTCTGACCCCTTGAAAGCGAACCGGCGGCCTACATTCCGTGAACGGTTACGACATCGGATAGTCACTTGACGAGTTTCTTGAATCTTCAGAATAGCGCAATGAGGAGAACAGAGTGGGGATGGACACAAAAACATATATTGCCTTAAGTGTCGTGATGTTTCTCGAGTACGCGATCTGGGGAGCCTGGGCACCCGTATTGGCGGCGCGTTTGCTTGGTCCGCTGAAGATGACCGGCAAGCAGACTGGATGGATTTATTCAACGCTACCGGTCGCCTGTATTATTTCACCTTTGGTGGCAGGTTGGGTTGCGGACCAATGGTTGCCTGCCAATCAGATTCTAATCGGAGCTCATCTGGTCGGAGCTGTCTTGTTGTTTGTTGCCGCGAAGCAGTACAAATTCCAGCCGCTGTTGATTGTAATGTTCCTGTACTCGTTGTGTTACGCGGCCACGTTGCCGTTGGTTAACGCCGTCTTGTTTGCCGCGACGAGTGACGGTGCGGAACAGGGCAATGTGTTCATTTGGGCACCAATCGCGTGGGCTTTGATTGGTTGGTCGCTGACTGGATGGCGAATGACGCGCAAAACGCAAGGTGACGGGCGCGACTGCCTTTTCTTTGCGGCCGGCTTGTCAGTCCTGATGGCACTCGGGTGCTTCCTGCTGTCCCCCACGCCGATCGCCAGTACGGGCGAGATTCCGATTGTCAAGGCGTTGTCGATGCTGAGTGATCCAAGCTTCCTGATCTTCATTGTCGTCAGTCTTGTGATTGCGGGATTGATGCAATTCTACTTCCTAGGCTCCGCGCAGTTCATGCAAGACAAGGGAGTTTCCAGTAAACATGTCCCGGCCTCGATGGCACTAGCTCAGATCGCTCAGGCGCTGGCTACCTTCTTCTTGCTCGGCATGTTCCTGAGTGA
>JAJSAJ010000291.1 GCA_024274855.1 Planctomycetota bacterium
AAGGTCCCAACCTATGACCCCATGCTGAAACCGCGAAATGCGAACGGGCGGGCGTGGGACTATATCCAAGACAAGTCCTCAGCCGGAACGTACGGCACCTATTATTGGGATCAATCAGGGCAGCGAATCACTGAAGACCTGGACGGCGATGATTCCAAGCTGATCATGGACCGTGCGATTCCGTTTATCGAGCGTGCGGCGACGGCCGGCAAACCCTTCTTCACAATCATCTGGTTTCACACGCCCCATTTGCCCGTCGTGGCCGGCCCGAAATATGCCGCCATGTATGTGGATGCGCCAAGTATTCACTACAAGAACTACTATGGGTGCGTGACGGCCATGGACCAGCAGATCGGCCGGCTCCGAGCAACCCTTCGCCGACTTGGTGTCGCCGAGCGAACCGTAGTCACATTCTGTTCGGACAACGGCCCGGAAGGCAACAGCAAGTCGCCAGGATCAGCAGGCCCGTTTCGCGGCCGTAAACGCGACCTATTCGAAGGCGGCGTACGAGTGCCGGGGTTGATTGAATGGCCGGCCAAGATCCGCCCCGGATCAGTAACCGACTTTCCCGCCGTAACAAGTGATTATCTGCCAACAGTACTCGACATCGTTGGACTCACGATGCCGGACAAGCGTCCAATCGATGGAATCAGCTTGCTGCCAGTTTTCGAAGATGGACTGACCAGCCGTCCACATCCAATCGGTTTCCAACTGCCGGGCAAGATGGCTTTGACAGACAATCGATTCAAGATCGTCAAGTTATCGGCGGGTTCAGCACGACGCCAAAAGAACCGGCAAGGCAAGCGTGTCAAACAACGGGCGAGCCAAACCATGCTGTTCGACCTGATCGAAGATCCCGGGGAAACAACCGACCTCGCGGAACAGCATCCCGAAATCGTCCAGAAGATGTCGGCGACGCTTGAGGCGTGGATCAAGTCGTGCGTTGCAAGCGACCAGGGATCCGATTATTGATTAACAACGGTCGAACGCGGCGCGGCGGCAACCCAAAGTTACGAGGTCAGATTCTGCCGAGGCTCGGCCTTGTTGGGCTGTTCACCTAGTTGACGGATAAGCGTTTTGCCTCACGGTTTGTGACACGATGTTCTCCGGTCTGAGGGTCAGAAGGATCTGGAAGCAGAGGCCGATGATGGCAAGAAGTACAACATGAGTGAACAACAGCAAGCCAAGTGTGAAGGCTGATTCCTTCGGCACTCCAAACGCCCTCAGAAGTATAACGAGCGTCGCCTCGCGGACCCCCACGCCTTGCACTGCCAGCGGCAGATCCAAGAGCGGACGGTTCGTACCCAGCCGCCGACAACCACACGAAAGGTGCGTCGACGGCGGTCATGGCGCCGGAATCCTTGCCCGTGTCGGCCGCAGTGTGGGCAGGCCCGAGCGTAGGGTGCATTTTGTCCGGACTCGATTTTTTCGGTATGGGTGTTGACTTGTTCTTCGACATGTGGAAAGTGTTGGATGCATGTTTAGTTCTCTGTGGAACGATGGACAGTCGGGCAAAGCTTCTAAAGCTCAGCTTCAGGGCAAATAAAACCAGACTTATCACAAGGCAACATCAAACCATAATGGAGCAATCAGACAGGATCAAAAAATGACCGTAAAACACATCTACTTATTCGTTCTCATCGCCTTCACATTGACTACGCAGGCATTTGCCGAAAACTTACCACCGTTGCAAATCGGTGCCGCGAGCAAAGTCATCAATCCCCGGATCGGCGACTGGGTACAGTCAGCCGGTGTCAAAAAACGCGCGACGGAGATTCGCGACAACCTGGAGGCAAATGGACTTTACTTGTCGGATGGCAAGAAGCAGATATTGCTGGTCAGCTGTGATTTGGGCGGTCTGGAACCGCCGCGGGTAATTGCAATGCGGGAAGCAATGGGCCGGGCGGTCGGGATTCCGCCTCGCGACATCATCATCTCGGCTACCCACACGCGCGGCCCCGTGGTGCTGCGGAGTAACTACCTCATGCCGGTCGATGACGCCTATCTGGATCGGCTGCAAGGGTGGCTGGTGGAACTTGCCCGGCAGGCGGTTCAATCGGCCCGGCCGGGGAAGGTCGGCTGGGGAAAGGGGACCGCCGAACTCGGCTTCAATCGACGTTTTTGCTGGGCGGATGGTTCACACACAATTCACGGCGATACGAATCGCAAGAATTTTGCCGGTATGGAAGGGCCCAACGATCCGCAGCATCTGGCACTGTTTGCTGCGGACGCCGACGCCAAGCTCATCGCGGTCATACAGCACAACACCACACACCCGACGATCACCTGGGGAGGCTCAGTCTTCACGGTCGACTTTCCCGGTGAGTCTCGACGAATCCTGCGAGAAAAGTTGGGCAACATTCCCATGCTGTTCTTGAATGGGGCACAAGGTGACATCTCATGGCGTAACCCGCTAAACCGCCGCCCGGAATCTCGCGAGCAGTCGATTCGGCGACTTGGTCGATTGATGGCCGACGAAACACTGCGACTCTACAAGGACATCGAGTATCACGACCATCCCGTATTGAACCACACCTACGAAGATCTCCAGGTCAAGGTGCGGCTACCCAAACCGAAACGACTGGTCGAGGCTCGTAAGGTGCTGGCAAGAATCGATGCCGGAGAAAATATCCGCGGGATGAAAATGATCATGGCGTTCGGAGCGGTGCATCTGCAAGAATTGTTTGGTGAGAATCCGGTCGATACATTGCCGATCCACGCGGTTCGTATCGGCGACGTGGCGCTGGTGACGGAACCTTGCGAGTTGTACTGTCAGTTCGCCCTGGACATCAAGCGTCGCAGCCCCGCGCCGATCACCGCGGTTGTGGGGCTTGCGGATGGTTACTGCGGCTATTGCCCGACGATTTACGGCATCCTGGGTGGCGGCTATACGGGA